>JAGQUY010000057.1:0-9892 GCA_020438245.1 Bacteroidota bacterium | reverse complement strand
CCAATGGAATTTCCGGATGGTCTGGCTTGTACGACGGACCCATTAAATTCCGCAGATTTTGGAACCTGCGACGAGATTCGAGCGGTTAAGAGCAGTATGAATAGCGTGCAGTAAAATGAATAAAGTCTGTACATCAGTTGGCGATCACAATTGTTTTTTCGAGCGCATTGCTCTTCAGTCCGAGTTTATCTGTCGCCTGTACCCTGAATAAATACGATCCGTTTGCTGGGGGAGGAGAAACAGACACCAACTCTGAATAAATACCGTCCGCAGGCGTATCGTCCCCGTTCTCACCATCGTCGTTTAACGATCTCGGTTGCCCGCCCAACGTTACGTTAATACGGGTCACGGACGCAATATCGTTCAGTCCTTCGGGATCGCTTACCGTAACAGAAATCTTAAAAGTACTGTCCTGGGAGGTTCTTACGGTATCCGGCGCGGAAAGCGAGGTCAACACAGGCGGATGTCCGGAAGCGGGATTCTGCAGAACGGATATCTTGAGTGTGGAAGACTCGCCGGATTGTTGAGCGACTTCAAACACAAACTCGAACGTCGACGATCCGTTGCCGAGGAGCAGCAACGAATTCAACTGACCGGTGAAGACCCCGTCAAATGCGGTTTTGTCTCCGTAAAGTCCGCTGTCTGAAAATGCTCTGCTCATGACGTTGGTTAGCGTCTGCCCGGAGGATGTACCGACGGTCAATTTCACACTCACCGTATCGTGCTCTGGGTCAAACGTGCTTACCTCCAACGTATCGTTGGAGGTCACATACGAAGGCACCCTCACCGATAGAATGATCGGTGGATTATTAAAGGGCTTGTCCTCAAGTTCCCCACAGGCTATTACAAGCAGGAGTCCTGCAAAAAGACTCTTACGCATACTTCCATCAATTTAAGAGACCGCTTAATGTAGAAAATTGGTCAGGAATTGTCAAAGGGATTGCTTTAAACATTGATTAGGGTGGCCTACTTGACTATATTTTCTCTCTTTAATCAGAGAACATATGGCAAAACCAAAACTTGGACGATTTGTCCTGGTACTGCATTCACATCTTCCGTTCGTCGTAAACCATGGAAAGTGGCCGCATGGTATGGAGTGGCTTTTTGAGGCCGCCAGTGAAACATACATTCCGATTCTGAACGTACTTAACGAATTGGTACGCGACGGTCGAAAGCCCAGATTGACCATGTCCGTCACACCTGTTCTCGCTGAACAACTTGCCAGTCCCCAATTCGTAACCGAATTTGATCGATTCCTTGACGAAGAAATCGAACGGGCTGTTGAAGACATCAACCTGTTCACAGACTCTTCCGAAGAAAAACCGTTTCTACCGCTGGCTCATTTTTGGAAGAATTTTTATGAGGGCATCAAAAAGGATTTTGTTGAACGATACAATCGTGATCTTGTAGGCGCATTCAGGTCATTGCAGGAAAACGCGGTACTGGATATCATGACCTGTGGAGCGACACACGGTTATTTTCCACTTCTTTCACAGGATTCGAGTATTCGCGCACAAATCAAGACAGCCATTTCAACACATCAGAAACACTTTAAGAGAAAACCGCGCGGTATATGGCTTCCTGAATGTGCGTATCGCCCTCGTTACCCATGGAAGCCACCCATTCCCAGCGAGCTTGGCGATCAACGCTATTTCCGGCAGGGTGTTGAAGAATTGCTGGACGAAAATGGACTCGAGTACTTCATAGTCGATTCTTCGCTTGTTCAGGGCGGAAAGGCGGTTGGGATTTACATGGGCAGATTCGAGAGCCTTAGGAATTTGATGCAGCAGTTCGAAAAGGAAGCAGCATTTAAGGCTCTGCCCGACGGCCCTCACTCGGTCTATGAGGTCTATAATACAAAAAGCTCCGTGGAATCCCCCGCCCAACCGGTTGCAATTTTTGCAAGGGATGTCGAGACCTCCATGCAAGTTTGGAGCAGTGAACAGGGCTATCCGGGCGGAGAGTGGTACCTCGATTTTCACAAAAAACACCACCAAAGCGGACATCGGTATTGGCGGGTTACCAGTTTGGACGCCGACCTGGGACTCAAGGTACAGTACCAGCCGTCACGCATTGCCGGGGCCCTGGATGCAGACGCCGATCATTTTGTGCAATCTATCAAATCTGCCTTGGAGAAATTCAAGAACGCCGAAGGCTTCGAGGGCACATTGACAGCCCCTTTTGATGCGGAATTGTTTGGCCATTGGTGGTTTGAAGGTCCGGAATTTCTCCGTCGTGTTTTTGAGCGCCTTGAAGACGACGGTGAAATTATGATCACCAACTGTTCTGGTCACCTGGATGAGCATCCGCCTGAGAAGATCATTGCTATTCCCGAAGGTAGCTGGGGTGCCGGAGGAAGTCATTATGTGTGGATGAATCATGAAGTTTCCTGGATGTGGAATTTTATCTATCGCGATGAACTCGAATTCCAAAAGCACATCCGGCAATGGAATGGGCAATCGAATGAAAAATGGATCTGGATATTGAAGCAGATGGCCAGGGAACTTCTTCTGTTACAGGCTTCTGACTGGCAATTCCTTATCTCCACGGAATCAGCCATTGACTATGCCATCAAGAGGTTTTCTGAACATCAAACGGCGTTTGACAAACTTGGCGCGCTTTCTCAAAAGTTGGCTTCCGCAACCGGTTTATCTCCTGAGGATGAAACCTGGTTACAACAATTGAAAGAGACCGATTTTCTTTTCGACGATGCATCGATTGATCTTCTTTGGTTTTCCGGCAACCAAACATCTTGAATTTCCGCTTCTGGAGGCCTATCTTTAACTCTCATTTAGCTCTCATTTTTTAAAGGAGTTTGTACGATGAAAAAGCTGTTCTACTTGTTGTTGACGATAGTCTTGATTCCTCAGGCGTATGCCCAGTTGCCCTTCGGAGTAAGTGTTGGCGGACGTGTCGGGACGGAAACCAAAGATGGCAAGTCGTTCGTCGGCGGACAGGCTGAAGTGAGGGTATTGCAATTCATCATTACCCCAAATGTGGAATATTACCTGAATGCCAAAAACGCATCCCGATATGACATCAATTTCGATGGTCTCTACAAAGTTGTGGGTGTCGGAGTAGCCCAAATCTATGCAGGCGGCGGATATATAATCAGCACAGTCAATCCGGACGCCGGTAAATCAAAAAGTTTCTCGGGATATAACGCTCAAATTGGCGGACGAGCGGGTTTGGGCGGTATCACTTTCTTCGCGCTCATCAAATACATGCGAATTGACGGTAAAGGCGACCAAGGTATGGTGGCCGGCGTCAACTTTGGATTTTAGTCCCAAGGAGAATCTATGGCAAAGTTCAAGGGCGTCGATTACTACGATATCGACACACTGCTATCGGAAGAGGAACGGTTAACAAGAGATACTGTTCGGGAATTCGTTGATGACCAAATCCTGCCGGTCATCGAAGAACACACGCGCAATTGCACGTTTCCGAAAAATTTGGTTCCAAAAATGGCCGAATTGGGTGTATTTGGTGCCAATCTGCCGGAGGAATACGGGTGCGCGGGCATGAACAATGTTTCCTACGGATTGATCATGCAGGAATTGGAAAGGGGCGATAGCGGCGTTCGTAGTTTTGCGTCCGTGCAGGGTGCCCTTGTGATGTATCCGATTTTTGCGTACGGCAGTGAGAAACAAAAGAAGCATTGGCTGCCGAAACTCGCCAGCGGAGAAAAAATCGGATGCTTCGGCCTTACGGAACCTGATCACGGTTCTGATCCGGGCGGTATGAAAACAAAGGCCGTTAAGGACGGAGATCACTACGTACTGAACGGCGCAAAAATGTGGATCACCAACGGTACCATCGCCGACATCTCCGTCGTGTGGGCAAAACTGGACGGTGAGGTTCATGGCTTCCTTGTGGAAAAGGATACTCCCGGATTTACAGCTCCTGAAATGAAAGGCAAGTATTCATTGCGGGCATCGGTAACAAGTGAATTGGTCTTGCAGAATGTTCGTATACCCGCAGAAAACATCCTTCCCAATGTGAAAGGCCTTAAGGGACCGCTTGGCTGTCTTACGCAGGCGAGGTATGGAATCGCTTGGGGAGCAATCGGCTCAGCCATGGCCTGTTATGATGCGTCGCTCAACTATGCGCTGAACCGAATCCAATTCGATAAGCCAATTGCGAGCTTTCAGCTTGTACAGGAAAAGCTGGCAAACATGGTCACTGAAATTACCAAGGGTCAACTGCTGGTGCTCCAGCTGGGACGACTTAAAGACAAGGGCATCATGAAATTCAATCAAGTTTCCATGGCCAAACGTAACAACGTCGACATCGCTCTGACGATTGCCAGGGTAGCGCGTGACATCCACGGCGCCAATGGAATTACGGATGAATACCCAGTTATTCGGCACATGCTCAACTTGGAATCGGTAAAAACGTACGAAGGCACGCACGATATTCACGGCCTCATTATCGGTCAAAGTATCACGGGTATTGCAGCCTATGCGTGATCCGGCACTTACTTTTTTTCTTCTTCTTAAACCTGGCACTTCAAAAGCCAGGTTTTTTCATCCATGATCTGTTTGCGCTGTGCTGCCGATAATCGACCCTCTGCTATATATTGTGCTGCGTGCGGGCTCAAGCTGGATACACGTCCCGAATATCAATACGTAGAAGCTCCAAAAGACCGTGTTGAAACAGCAAGCGGAAGAGCCATTCTTTCAGCATCCCTGGGAATAAGCTCCTTTCTGCCCTTCTGCGGTCCGATCACCGGAATCACGGCCATCCTGCTATCGGCATGGGAGTTGGAAAAAATCAAATCAGGAAATTCCTCCGGCGCCGGACGGCTGGCGGCTACGTTGGGACTGTGGACCGGGTTTGTAGGATCCGTCGTTTGGCTCCTGTATTGGATTTGGAAACTATACTATAGTACGCCCGTTTCAGAAGATATGATCCTGGCATGAAAGAGAAATACTTATGAAGCTTTGCACTCATTGTACCACACAAAATCCGGATGACGCCTTGTTTTGTGATCGTTGCGGTGCAGCATTTCCAAAACCGCCCAGAACCTACGATTATCCGAAAGATGTCATCACCAGAGTGGAAGACCACAAACCCAGTTCAAAAGCATGGATGGCTTTGGGGATCGGTATGTTTTCGATGGCATCGGTATTCTTTGCACCGGTCTGTGCGCCGTTGCCGGGTCTTTTTGCAATCTTTCTGGGGAATTCAGAACTGCGAAAACTCAAGGGCAAGAATCTCTACAGCGAAAAGGGCGAACGATTTGCTACCTTGGCAGTGTGGGCAGGGTGGATTTCAACAACGATCGGTTTGCTAATGATCCTTCTCGGAATAACCGTGACGGCGTGGTTTTTTCAATGGTTCCTGGATGTCTTTCGCTTCAGTCATCCGAATTAGTACGACTCCTTGGAATTTGGAAATCTTTTTTTCTTAACATCCACCGTATAGTTACTGAACGCCTCCCTCATCGACTGCGCCATCGTTGCATATCGGCGCACAAAGCGCGGTTGAAATTTTTCGTAGAGTCCCAGCATATCGTGACTAACCAGAATTTGTCCGTCGCAGTGGGGTCCGGCGCCGATTCCAATAGTTGGAATCTGGAGACTGTTTGAGACTTTACGGGCCAGCGCAGAGGGAATTTTCTCGAGAACGATGGCAAATGCGCCCGCAGATTCAAGCGCTTTGGCATCTTTGACAATCTTCTGTGCTTCCCCGGCGGAAACTCCCCTCGTTCGATAGGTTCCGAATTTGTGGATGGATTGCGGTGTAAGTCCAAGGTGACCCATTACCGGAATACCAATCTCAACGATTCTCTTGACCACCGGAGTGAATTCAGAGCCACCTTCCATCTTGATCGCCTCTGCGTATCCTTCTTTCATGAATCGCCCTGCATTCCGAATGGCATCTTCCAAGCTGACCTGATAACTCATGAAGGGCATGTCCGCAACAACCAACGCTCGTTTCACCGCTTTGCTGACAACTTGAGTATGGTATACCATCTGATCCATCGTCATGGGAAGGGTGGTATCGTTCCCGGCAAAAACAGTACTGGCAGAGTCACCTACCAAAATGACGTCGATGCCGCAGTCGTCCAAAAGACTGGCCATGATAAAGTCATACGCGGTGAGGGCGGCAATCTTCTCCCCGCTATCCTTCATCTTGCGCAGTTGTTCTGTCGTTATTTTTGCGATGGACTTATGGCTTGACATGGCGTCCTTGTTCGGTAAGGATTTTTCGTCAGGAAAGAGCGCTTGCGAAGGGATATAATGTTCAGACTGCTTCCAATTTATTGGTAAGCGCTTTTTCAATAATACCACCCCCAAGTACTTCGTCTTCAGAGTAAAACACGACGGATTGTCCGGGTGTTACCGCACTTTGGGGCTCATCAAACTCCACAACAAAGGAACCGTCCAGTTCCTTTCGCATGACTCCAGGATGCCCGGGATCGTTATATCGAATTTTGGCTTGAATTCGGATCTCTTGATTTACAACATCCGGCCGGATTAGATTGACTTCCTTGGCAACCAAGCCCTCCGCCATCAAGTCTTTCTTGCTCCCGACGTAAATAACATTATCCGGAGCGCTGATTTGCGTAACATATACGGGTTCATTCATGGCCACACCCACTCCACGGCGTTGGCCTATGGTGTAAAACGGATACCCATCGTGTTCGCCCACTTTCTTCCCGTCAACCGTTCGTATCTCTCCGCCGGATAACCGTTCTTTCAGGCCGGAGACCTTGTCCCTCAAGAATCGGTTGTAGTTGTTGTCTGTGATAAAACAAATTTCCTGGCTTTCCGACTTCTTTGCTGTCCGAAGTCCCTTTTTTTCTGCAAAGGCACGCACCTCTTCCTTGGTCATCTTACCGATTGGAAACAGAGTCATGGCCAAAGCTTTTTGCCGAATTCCCCATAGTGCGTACGATTGATCTTTGGCTCTATTGTAACTCGCGCGCAGACTGAACATGCCGGAAACAGGATCACGGGTAACCCTCGCATAATGACCGGTTGCGACAAAGTCCGCACCGAGATTCTTTGCCTTTGTCAGAAAGGTCCCCCACTTGATATGCTTGTTGCACATTACACACGGATTCGGCGTACGTCCCTCCAGGTATTCGTTGACAAAATTGTCCATCACCGCCCGTCCGAATTCTTCGCTCAAATCCCAAACGAAATGAGGAACACCGATTTGCTCACAAACTACGCGCGCATCGTGAACGGTGTCAATGGAACAACATCCGCTCTCCCGATTGACATTGCCTACATCGTCGTAATTCCAGAGTTTCATTGTGACACCAATGACCTCATAGCCCTGTTCTTTCAGCAAGGCAGCCGAGACACTGCTGTCTACGCCGCCGCTCATGGCAACTACAACGGTCTTGTCAATAGATGGGTTCATTAAAAATTCATGTGAAAGCCGATTTGAAAATTGTCAAATCGTTTTCGTAGTCCGAGATAGTGAGGAAAACCGAGAACCTGATACCTAAAATCAACACCGTACCCGGTTGAGCCCGGTTTGCCGAAATCGGCGCCAAATCCAACGGTGGCGGTCCAGGTCAGTTGAGAAGCTTTGTGGTCAATGCTGTCCCTCAGGAAACTCTTGGGTGCGTCTCCGTCCAAGTACCATGCTGCTACGGCGCCGGCACCACCGGAAATAAAGGGACGCATACTGCTCGAAAGCACATCCGTCAAAATACGTCTTTTAACGAGAACCTGAAGCGGCAACATAAGAATGGTCTCAGAATTGATGGTGATAATCTGGCCGGTATAGTAATCGTAGGTTTGCTGTTCATCCTTGCCTCGAACCCAGAACATGTCCAGCGATGAAGTCAAAAACGTTTTGGGAGCGACTTTGTAGTTGTACATGCCGCCAATCACAAACCCCACCGAAGAGATCTGGACATTCATACCCCACTGGCTCTTTATTTTTTCTTCTCCCGAACGATATACCGATTCATAATCAGGCTCTGACTGAGCGATTGCAGATGTTGTCACGAGGATTGGAATCAGGAGCTGGACGAGATATTTCATGCGTTCCCTTTCTTTAAGCACTCAATTTCTTGGTGATTTTTGCTTCCGTCCCGCTTTTGGTAACTATAAACTCAACCTCATCCATAATCGACTTCAGAATAAAGATTCCCCGGCCGCTTTCTTTCATCAAATTCTCCGGATCCAGCGGGTTGCCGATGGCTCCGGGATCAAAACCCGGGCCTTCGTCCTTAATATATACGCACACGGTCGAGTTATCAAAGTAAAAGCTCACAATTACGTTCAACTTTACGTCGAACTTGTTTCCGTGGATGATTGCATTGTTTGTCAATTCTGTGATGGCAATAGCCAAATTGTCACGATCATCTTCGGAAATTCCTCGATCCGACGTCAACTTTTCCGTCATGCTCTCCACATCAGCCAATTTTTCCAGCAGACTGGGAATAACCATCTGGAAGTCGGGCTGCCGGGTCTGGTCACTGGGTATATGCATAACGATTCAGGCCTTATTTTGTTCCATACAATCGATCACCCGCGTCCCCCAATCCGGGAACAATGTAGCCCTTGTCATTGAGGGCACGGTCAACTGAAGCGGTATATATCATTACATCGGGATGATCTACAAACATTTTTTCCAATCCGGCCGGGGCAGAAACCAGCGATAAACAGCGAATCCTTGAACCTCCCTTCCGCTTGATCAACCCGATGGCTGCAGAAGAGCTTCCTCCTGTGGCCAGCATTGGATCCAAAACGATAATCACTGCATCCGAAAGGTCGGAAGGGAATTTTGCATAGTATTCTACGGGCTGAAGCGTACTTTCATCGCGAAACAAACCAATGTGCCCGACTCTTGCCGTTGGAAGCAAATCCAGCGCACCGTCCAACATCCCCAGACCCGCCCTGAGAACCGGAATCAGCACAACCGAGTCTGAGAGAACCGGCGATTCCATGTTTTCGAGCGGAGTTTCAATGGAAACCGGACTCGTAGTCAAATCTTTGGTGATTTCATAAACCATCAACGCGGTAATCTCGCTAAGCAACTTGCGAAATTCCCGGGAAACTGTGCGTTTGTCCCGTAGGTACGTCAGCTTTTGCTGGACCAGCGGATGGCGTATTTCACTCACATTGGCATTCATGACTCAGTTGTTCCGATAAGATGAAAACTCTCGCTGACTCGTCCACTGCGCCAAGACATCCCGAACGATGTCGGACTGAAAACTGTCGTCGAAATGCTTTTCGAAAATCGGCAAACGAGGTCTCAGGGTCCATCCATGTTTGGCAAGTTCACGTTGAACCTCTGTCACCTTTGGTTGGTTTTTCGTCCATTCCAAACCATCCAACCCTTCAAACAGGGGACCGATATCGTCCACCAGCACTCCCTGATATTCCCACCATGCCACCGGTGAGGAGTGTGAAATAATCACCGGAACATCAGGCATAAGTTTGTGAGAATATTTCGACAATAAGGATAAAACTTCCGGTGTTATGGGTGGATCTTTTCTGTTTGGTGTAACGACGCACTGTATTTTGACAGACTGAATAGTTTGCAGTCTTTGGGAGAGCTCCTCTATCGTCTGAAGGGTGGCAAAGGCATCGTCGAGGGCTTCCCCGGCTCCGATCAAAAGGCCGGTGTTGACCGGGATTCGGAAGTGGGCCGCATCGTTCATCGTCTCGATTTTGTCATCGATTCGCTTGTTCGACTGAACGGTTGCCATGAAATCTAGATTTACATTCTCCAGCAGGAGCGTGATCGAGGTGATAAATGGAGCCAGCGTCTCCAATTGCGCATATGTGAGGGGCCCGACATCGAGGGTTGGAAGCATTTGGTGCTCAAGAACCAATTGACAAACATCCCGCAAGTACTCGGTAAAGCTGGAAAACCCGCGGGCCAGCCACTGATCAGAAAATCCGGGGATTTCATCCAA
>JAGQUY010000056.1 GCA_020438245.1 Bacteroidota bacterium | reverse complement strand
AAATTGTCGCCATATTGATGACCTTTTTTATTCCTTCATTATACAGCATTAAAGCCAACAGTAATATCACAAGATGCTTGAAGCCGCGTATTTTTTTCAGGGTACTAAGAGCTCGCTGAAAACCAATAGACGTCAGAGCTGCCCACCGCGGCAGGAGTAACATTGATTCGGGCAGTTTTTCGCTCGGTGGGGCCTCTTTGAGATATTTCAAGGTAAACAGTGAAAACCCCGCCCACCAGAGACCGGAAAAGACCAGTGCGGCTTGGACGGCCTGGGAGCTGGAAATCCCAATCGTTTGATGACCCAATATCAGGCCAAGGCATATCAAGAACTGGATGTCACTTCCAACGTAACCGTAAGCGTATCCCTTGCCGCTTACCCAATCCAGCTTATCTTCCGTTGCGATATGCGGCAAGAAAGCATCGTAAAAGACATTCGCCGCAACCCAGCAGATTTGAGTAGCACCTAAAACGAGAAGTGTCATCCAAACATCGCCCGAGCCGCAAAAAAAAAGCAAGGTACACAACAAGCTGCCCGTAAAGCAGAATCCAAGAAGGAACTTCTTTTTTGAAGCCGAAAAATCGGCAATGGCACCCAGAACAGGGGCGCAGATGAATACAAATAGAGCAGACGCACTGATGGCGAAACCCCATAACGACGTTGCACTGTACAACGTACCCCCTATCCGAAATCCCTCCTTGGGAACAATACCGTCTGTGAAATACACAGGTAGAATGGCGGTCACAACGGTCAGTATATAGGCTGAGTTGGCCCAGTCATACATATACCATCCGAAAAGGGTCTTTTTATCGTTCTTTTCCATTCGCACCTGAAAAAAGGATCGGGCAATGTAATGGATATCGGACTGAATTTCCAATAAACATTGCATGGTACGCCGCCTGTAAAATCCTATTTCCAAATTTGCAACTCTTCGCTCTGCGTCCTATATTGGCCCTGTTCAAACAGGAGTTGGTATGAAGACCGCCGTTATAGTTTTTCCCGGTTCCAATTGTGATCACGATGCCCATTACACAACGGGCGAGTTGATGGGCGAGTCATCCCGACTGGTGTGGCACAAAGATCGGGATGCGTTTGCGGACGAAGATTTGATCATCGTACCGGGCGGGTTTTCTTATGGCGACTATCTCCGGACCGGCGCCATAGCACGCTTTGCACCGATCATGCAGGACGTTGTGGCATTCGCGAAAAAAGGCGGAATGGTGGCCGGTATCTGCAACGGATTTCAAATTCTCACCGAATGTGGTTTGCTCCCGGGCGCGTTGTTGCGCAATCATCATCTGAAATTCGTGTGTAAAAACGTATATCTGAGAGTCGAGAATAACGAAACGGCCTTCACCAATCAGTACCGTCCCGATGAAGTCATTCAGGTGCCGATTGCCCACGGCGATGGAAACTATTTTGCGGATGAAAAAACGCTCGATCAACTGGAAGAAGAACAGCGAATCGTGTTCAGGTATGTTCGTAAAGATGGCTCAACCTCCGATGAAGCGAATCCCAACGGGTCAAGCCGTTCTATCGCGGGTATCCTCAATGAAACCGGCAATGTACTGGGCATGATGCCGCACCCCGAACGTTGTTCGGATCCCGTACTTGGGAGGAACGACGGACTCGCCATGTTTGCCTCTATTCGCCACCACGTAGAACAGGTACTCGTTCGATAATCGCCCTGCTTTTTGAGCTATCCTCTCCCATTTCCCATTTGACGAATATAGGTTTCAATCTCTTTGAATACCATATGCCAGATCCGGACATCTCGATCCTCCAAAGGAGTCCGATTGAGTACCCGCTTCACCCCAATCATAAAATCGTCCAGAGTTTTCCGGGGTTCAAATCCAACCGCCACAAGAACCCGTTCAATTCGCGAAAACAGGATTTCCACTTCCTCGGGACTCGCGTAGTCCCAATAGTACGCCGGATTGGCGGTCAACCGTGCCTGGAAGATTTCATATAAATGAATGGTCACCGATTGAGCCAGATTAATGGAGGAGTGATCGGAGTATGTCGGAATGGTGGAAATAACTCGACATAGATTCAGTTCTTCGTTATACAACCCGTTGTCCTCCCTTCCGAACACGAGTCCGATTCGATGGTCTTTATCGAAACCTGCTGACTGAGTGGCGATGTCACGGGGAACGTAGGTTGGAATATGATGAGAGCGTTTGCGAGCGGTGGTCCCCACCGACCAGTGGACATTGACCAACGCATCTTTGAGTGAAGTGAACAGTTGTGCGTTGTGAAGAAGCTCCTCGGAATGCTGCGCCAGCTTCATGGCTTCTTCGGACAGATGATTACGCGGATTGACCAATCGCAGATCCTTGACGCCGTAGTTCTTCATTGCTCTCGCAACGGCCCCGATGTTTCCGGCGTGGATTGGCTCAACCAAGATTACGCATACGTTGGACAACGTTGGCAGCAAACTTCCGGCCGTCATGCAGATTGTTGACCGTCAAGCTTTTTTAGCCAGTGTTGGATACGATTTTCGATATCAAACAAGGCAGTAGGAGCGCCCGACATATCTACCCTTTCCAAATCACGATCCTCCTTGCTGACCTCTCTCACCATGTCGTTGAGGGATTCGATTACCGCCACAATCCGCCGACACTCGTGAATGCACGTGTCCGTAAGCTGTTTGTAGTGCTCTACGGTATTCTGCTGACGGGAAAGCTCTGCCCTGGCCTGAATGGAGGCAGCGGCATTCCGGATATGGTGCGAAATGGTCGTCAACGACTCCATGAGCGCCGCCGTGTGGGCCGTCCGTTCCACTTTTCCGATTAGAGACAATACGAGCTTGTTCTGATCCGTGACATCCATCGCAATCACGGAGACGCCGACCACATTCTCGTTGGCATCGGTTACGGGGGATGCGGTGAGGTAGGTGGAAACGACACGGCCGTCTTTACGTACCAATTCACACTCCAGATTCTTGAGCGTACCCCCTTCGAAAACCTCGACCACCATCGACCTCATCTGACGTTTGTTCTCATAGGGGGAAAGCCGGTCCACATTGGCCCCGACGATTTCATCGGCGCTGTACTGCAGCAGTTCTTCGGCCGCTTTGTTCCAAAACGTAATGGTTTGTGTCTTTCCCACGATGAAAATGGCGTCTCCGGCATTTTCGACCAGACGGTCCATATGTTCTGTTTTTTTATTCACGTAAACTCCTAGTTAATCCAATAACGCCCAACATGCGTCCGGTTTTCCCCCCACTTTTCCTGTGCGAAAAAAACAAATCCGAACGTGCAAACGTGCATAAATTGGAATATTCAATGTTCCCGACGCCTGCCGCTTCGAGCTGCAGCCCATTGGCCTTCCAAAGATCGAGATACGGTCGCGGGCCGCGTCCGCGAATCAGCACTCGTTCGTCAAACTGTCCGGCCACCTCTTCGCTTACTTCATAGTGATCCGGGCCGATCGAGGGACCTAGTACTGCCACCACGTCTCCAAGATCGCCGCCAAATTGTGCTTCCATTTTTTCCATGGTCTGACGCGTTATGTTCTTTGCTGTTCCTTTCCAACCCGCATGGATGACCCCAACCACATTTTTTCTCGGCCAGTGAAACAAAATAGGAACACAATCCGCCACGGTGACCAACAAATATATGCCCGGCTGATCCGTAAATTGCGCATCGGTCTGAAGGCAGGTCCCGGGCTCCGTGACATACCGTATTGTGTCCTCATGAACCTGCTGCTGGAGTGCCAATTCCGACTCCCGGACGCCAATCGTTTGAAAAAATCTCCTCCGATTTTCGACTACGTTCTCGGGGTTGTCCTGGGTGTTGCGCCCCAGATTCAATTGATCGAAAGGCGCCGCGCTGACACCGCCCTTGCGGGTGGAGAAGGCGGCTTTAACCCTACTGTGCTTTTCGAGACTGCCGAACGTCCCAAGAGTAATTCCGTCTTCCACATGCCAATTCACGGATTAGCCGCCTCTGCAACTTTGGGATGAATAATGATCTGTGTCAATTCCGGCAGACGTCCGTACAAATCGTGCTCCAGTTGGGACATAACGTGATGAACTTCGTCCAGCGAATACCGATCGGCAATGTTACAGGTCATCATCAGTTTTAAGCCCTTGCCTATTTCAAGAATCAACAGTTCCTGACATCCCAGGATGCTCGCGTGTTCTCCGACGATCAGCGTTACCGCTTCTGTAAGGTCTGCCCGTTGACCGGTCACATTTCGTGCATGGACAACCCGATCTCGGGCATCTTCAATGTGAATTTTAACTCCCTTGATCTGCGGCACCTTACTGATCAATTTTTGCTCTATGGCAATCGCCGAATCATGGGCCTCTTTGAATGGAATGGTATTGTCGCACTCCAAATGAAAATCTACATGAAAGGAATCGTCCACCTTTTGTGCCCTGATGTTATGACAGGTCAGTCCTTGTTCCGTGACAATCATACGGATTTTGTCGATCATACTCTCGTCAGGGCTTTCCATGGGCTCCATGTGAATCAGAATATCTGCATTTGGAACGACTGCCGCGATCCGTCCCTCCAGTTCTTCGGTAACCAGATGGGCCTGTTCAAACGGAATCGTTCGCTTGATATCCACGAACATGTCTACAAAAACTTTGGATCCCGACATCCGGGTCCGTAGAGACCGGAAGGAATGAATTCCTTCGACCGTCGGAACAACTGCGCGAACTTTTTTTTCTATTTCCAGTGGTGTGCTGTCTGTCAACGCCTCTACCGTTCTTCGTAAGAGCCTGAAACTGACGCCCAGCACGAGAACCGCTACGCCTATGGCGGCGAGCGAGTCTCCATGGTGGAATCCCGCCGCATTCAATGCCAACCCGATTAGAACGACCATGGAACTCCAGATATCGGTATGGAAGTGAAGCGCATCGGCCTCCAGCGCCTGACTGCGGTACTTTCTGGCCATGTACGATAACCGGCGCGAGCGCCAATAGTCCACGCCGATGCTCAGTATCATGACGACAAAGCTCCACACGGTGATTTCCACCTGTGCATCTCCTGCCAGAATCCGATCGACGGCCACCTTGAGAATAATGAAGCAGGTTCCAATCAGCAGGATCATCTGCAGGAGCGCAGAAACATTTTCAATCTTGCCGTGTCCATAGGCATGATCCTGATCGGCCGGTTTGTCGGAGATCCTCACCGCCAGAAACGTCAGCAAGGCCGCTCCCAAATCCAAACCGGAATGGGCCGCTTCCGACAGGATACCAAGACTTCCGGTCTGCCAACCGACGAACAACTTGAACACGGTAAGAAAAACGGCGGCAAAAACACTGCTCAGGGCCACTTGCCGTTTTTCAGTTGCCATGGAATCGGAAAAGGTCATCAGCGAATGTAGGGAGGGAAGGTTGTTTTGTCAACAACGGCTGTGAGGACAAAAAAAAGGCCCGCTGGCAGTGCGGGCCTTTCATCCAAAAAGTCGGTCAGACGGTACCTTGCAATTGCATGATCTTGTCGAGGATGTCTGCCGGAGCGCTTGCCGACGTCAGTCCATGTCCCGGTGACAAAATATCAAGCTGGGTAATGACGCCGGGATAATTATTGAGATAGAAATAGGCCTGCGCCAGCGCAAGACGAACATCCGCACTGGTAACCGTCGGATCGTAGGCAAACACGTACGACGCGTTAGCGGCAAGAAGGCTTGATCCTGCCGTAACGGAATTTTGGTAACTGTTATTGGCTAGTTGAGCAAAACACTGACCTGCAAGCGCATCCGGGTTTGCACCTCCCTGACTGAACTCGGCAATGGCATCCGAATAGCTGTTCTGTCTGGCCAGACACCAACCTCTGCCGGCATGAGCGCGCGCAAGACTATCAAAGGGCATGGACCCAAAATTGGTCAGTGCCTCACCAAATGCCAAATACGCCGCAGTATAGTCCCCATCTTGATAAATCAGCCATGCAGACCCGACCGTCTCGCCAAATGTGAGCTTGTCCGAACCGCCCGAACCGGTTCCACAGGAGACCAGCAGAAATACACTCAGTAGAATACTCTTTTTCATTACTGTTCCTCCGGCTCTTTTATTTCAATAATAACATTTTACGACTGGCGGTGAATCCATCCGTGACAATCCGATAAATGTAGACACCTGTGCTCACATTTGCACCGTTGTTGTCACGACCGTCCCATTCAATCCGATAACTGCCCGGTCCCTTTTGCTCGCTTGAAAGCAGTGTGCGTACTTCTTG
>JAGQUY010000055.1 GCA_020438245.1 Bacteroidota bacterium | reverse complement strand
TGAACCAAAGTTCATACGCCTGATGCACTATAATGAAAAGCATTTCATCGTGAGCGGGTTTGTCATATTCGACGCTCTTGGGTTTCTGCGACGAAAGCAGATCGGAAAGTCTTAAGTAATCGCTATAGTAGACCGGTGGGTAAGGTTTGTTCATGATGTCCGATCGGTGAAGTGAATCATGGACCGCCTTAGCGGCCGAAGTTTTCTTCGAAGCCTTTGACCTTGTTCAGACGTCTCAGATGCCTCTCGGCGTTGGAGAAACGGGCTTTGAGAAACGCCTGGATGACTTCGATGGCAAGCAGGGGTCCGATGATTCTTGCCCCTAACGTCAGCACATTCATGTCGTCATCTTCAACGCCTTGCCTCGCGGAGAAGGTATCATGGCAAAGTCCTGCCCGTATACCTTTGAATTTATTGGCCGCGACCGTTGCGCCCACACCGCTGCCGCAGATTACAATACCCCGATCGGCTTTCCCGTCCAAAACTGCACGAGCGACTTTCTCCGAGTAGTCCGGGTAATCCGTCGCGTCGGTTGAATGGGTACCGAGGTCAAGAAAGTCATGTCCGGCGTTTTGAACGACATCTATGACGGTCTGTTTGAGTGGAAACCCGCCATGATCGCAGCCAATGGCTATGCGCATGTTATTCTCTCTGGTTGGTATCGAACGTATGGTTGTTAATATTCCAATTTTCAACGGTAAAAGCCAGTTGCGTTTTTTTGAAGGCCGGCAGCGTCCGGATACAAACAAAAAAAGGCTCCGGAGAGCCTTTTTCTTTTAAAGACAGAACAAATCATTGTTTGAACATGTCGGCATTTTTCTGAATATAACTCTTCCATTTCTCCGGCGTATTCTCAACGGCAAAAATGGCTTCAACCGGACATTCGGGTTCGCACGCACCGCAATCGATGCACTCGTCGGGATGAATATAAAGCTGATCCCAGCCTTCTGAATCATAAATACAGTCCACCGGACAGACTTTAACACACGCCGTATCTTTCACGCCAACACAGGGCTCCGCAATAATATAGGCCATGACCAAGCTCCTCTAAATTTCGTCTGATGAGTTCACGTGATAAAAAAATTAGTTATTCCGCCCTTTATAGTCAAGCGGAAAGCTTTCAATCGGCAGTGATTTTCAGGCCGAGCAGATGGAAGGGAAGGGGTTGGAGGTCACAGGATACGAAAACGCTTAAGCAGTTTGAGATGCGTGTGCCTCTGTACACTCTGGATTTCCAAGCCTTTTAAGCATACGGTAGTGTGATTTTACGGCATCCCACATTGTTGGATGCTGATTAAAGCGTATGCCGTGCTTTTTGGCCAAGTCCTCAACCATGGATGACAAGGCCGGGTAGTGGATGCTGCAAACCTTTGGAAATAAATGATGCTCGATTTGAAAATTGAGGCCCCCGATATACCAGTTCAGGAATTTGTTCGTTCTGGCGAAGTCCGATGTGGTCTCCATTTCGTGGATGGCCCAGCTGTGTTCGATATTGCCGGAATGGTCCGGAAGCGGCTGTACGGTGTCTTCAACTACATGGGCCAGTTGGAAAACGATGCCAAGAATGAATCCGGCGGTGAAGTGCATGACCAATTGCCCGATCACGAATTGCCACCAAGTAACATCCAGGACGAGCCAGGGAATGACAATCGTATAGGCATAGTAGACTGCTTTCAGAACAAACAAGAGTACCCATTCGCCGGCCGGGTGTTTAATGTTCTTGTAGGGCCCAAGATCCCGCTGGAAGAAGTACTTGTAGTCTTTGACAAAAGCCCAGAACAATGTGGAAAAGGCATAAGCGAAAAACGCATACCAGTGTTGAAACTTCTGAAATCCTTTGTGCTCTGCATGCGGTGACAACCGAAGCAGCGGAGAAACAACAAGGTCCTCGTCCACGCCATGAATATTCGTATACGTGTGGTGTATGACATTATGGGTCACCCGCCACATATAGCCGTTGGCCCCCATCATATCGAACCAAAGTCCGAGAGTTCTGTTTACCCAAGGCTTGGAAGAATACGCGCCATGCTGGGCGTCATGAGCCACAGAAAATCCGATTCCTGCCATACCAATTCCAACTATGACAACGAGACCCAGCATTTCCCATGGACTGAAACGGTTCGTCAAAATCAGGCCGTATGGGATGAATGTAATGGCCAGCATGGCGATGGTCTTCCGGACCATGCGTCCATCGGCTTTTTCGCTAAGACCTCGGCTTTCAAAATAAGCATTCAGATTTTTCTTAATGTCGTCGAAGAACTGCGCGTTGGCGCGGTTGGGAAAGGTAATAGTGGACATGCTTCTTACACTCGAACGTTGAGTTTGACAATTTCGGCTATTTGCCAAATTGTCGAAAAAGGGGGGAACCTAGTGCTAAGGTAGCCCCGGCGTACACGGTATGCAAGAGGAAAGACATCGATTTCCTGATTATCACAATGACCTATGACGGACAAAAAAAGGCCGCGCAGAAAACACTGCGCGGCCTCTCTCGAGAGTGGAGAAAAAGACCTAATACGACGGGAAGAAGCGCTTAAAAAGAACGTCGGTCAGGCCGATCGCTTCCTTGCTGTCCATCTTGATTTTTCGGTTCTTGAATTCAGCCTCGATAAGATCCAAGGTGGCGGCCCATGTTTCGGCCGTATCGAGTTGACTTACGAACTTCTCAAAATCGGCGGAATTTCCTTTAAATAGTTTCTTGAGGGCCCGGTCACGCTTTTCTTTGTACTCGGGCAGGGAATCAAACAGTACTTTCAGCGGAACCGGAGATTTGACCTGGGATTGAACACTGAACATTTTATGTCCTTTCGGTTTTAAGGCAATTTTAGGGTTTATGCTTGCTGGATTTGACGATAAGATGGGTAAAAATGCCCACCATGAGACCGGCCATCACCAGGGTGATGATCAGCGAAAAACTAGTTTGCATGACATCCTGTTAAAAGGTTAGAATAACACGTT
>JAGQUY010000006.1:939-2836 GCA_020438245.1 Bacteroidota bacterium | reverse complement strand
GTGCCGCCAAACTTCATTACTATCAAAATGACCTCACTGCGGATTTAATTCGACTCACAAAAGATCCTTTGCAAACAGTAATTCCGCATTGAGAACAGCTGCACCCGCGGCTCCCCGAATTGTATTATGAACCAGTCCGGTAAATTTATAATCAAGCACATCGCACTTCCTTATTCTTCCAATCGAAACAGCCATTCCCTTTTCCAGGAGGATATCCATGCGAGGCTGGGGGCGGTCGGGGAGGTCGTGGACTATAATCGGTCGTTGAGGCGCAAGCGGCAGACTCAGTTGCTGCGGCACTCCTTGGAAGGACCGCAATGCCGCAATAATATCCGGAATGGCGGCCTTGTTCTTCAGTTTGACGCTGACCGACGCGAGATGACCGTCTTGGACCGGAACGCGATTGACCGACGCGCTGATACGAAGGTGGGATGGCTCAATGCGATTTCCTTGCAACCGTCCAAGAATTTTCAGCGGCTCAGTTTGAATCTTCTGTTCCTCGTCCTTGATGAAGGGAATAACGTTTCCCAGTACATCCATGGATGCCACACCAGGGTAACCGGCACCTGAAATGGCCTGCATCGTGGTTACGGTCATTGATTCAACACCGACCAGTTTTTCCAGTACGTGGATAGCCGGCAAAAAAGCCATAACGGAACAATTTGAGTTGGTCACGATGAAGCCGTCTTTGAATCCGCGTTGAATCTTCTGGGTCTCGATCAACGCAAGGTGATCCGCATTGATTTCCGGATACACCAGCGGAATATCCTCTTCCAACCGGAAGTTCTTAGAATTGCTTACTACTGCATAACCGGCTTTCGCAAAGGAATGCTCTATGTCGCCGGCGACCGAAGCGTCCAAGCCAGAGAACGCCAGCCGTCCATCCAATTCGGGATTGCATTGGGTAACAACCATCGATGCGGCATAGGCAGGAAGGGGAGAGTCGAGTTTCCATGATACTGCATCTCGGTACTGCTTGCCCGCGGACTTGTCCGAGGCGGCAAGCGCGGCGACTTCAAACCACGGGTGCCCGTCCAGCAGTTGAACAAAGCGTTGGCCAACGGTTCCCGTCGCGCCCAGAATTACAACCCTGATTTTATTCATGTTCTTTCCAACAAAAAACCCCCGACAATTTCGGGGGTCGTATGATTATTCAATATGATCGAAGAATCAACTCACCCAATTCGGGCACGCTTTATGTCACCAAGTATGTTCGTCGGACAGGCATCAGTTTGATTGTTCATGACGCATCAACTTTAACGTGAAAACCAATCAATTACAAGAATATTTTGGCTCCGAACTCGTTTCACGAACAGTTGATTTTAACCGACTGCGGGTCTACTTTGATCGCTATGACAAGCATCTACTTCGATCATCACTCCACTACACCCCTCGATGAACGGGTATTGCATGCGATGATGCCTTTCTTGAAGGGAAAGTTTGGCAACGCAGCAAGCCGTCAACATGGATTTGGCTGGGAAGCAGAAGAAGCGGTTTCCCGGGGTCGAAAGCAACTTGCGGATCTGATCGGTGCCGAACCAAAGGAGATTGTTTTCACGAGCGGCGCCACCGAGTCCAACAACCTCGCAATCAAAGGAGTGGCGGAATCATACCAATTCAAGGGACGGCACCTCATTAGTTGCGTGACCGAACATCCGTGCGTAATAGAGAGCCTGAAACATCTCGAAAAGCAGGGTTTTACGGTAACTTGGATTACAGTGGATCGGGAAGGCAGGATTGATCCGACGGAGATACAACGAACCGTTACGCCTCAGACTATTCTCGTGAGTATTATGCTTGCGAATAATGAGATTGGTACTATTCAGAGTATCAAAGAGATTTCAGAGATTGCCCGTGCGAACAGAATCCTGTTTCACTGCGACGTTGCCCAGGCCGT
>JAGQUY010000006.1:0-812 GCA_020438245.1 Bacteroidota bacterium | reverse complement strand
GTGAAGCTCACACCTCAATTGGATGGAGGTGGGCATGAAAATGGAGTCCGGTCGGGAACATTGAATGTTCCGGGTATTGTCGGTATGGGCAAGGCTGCGGATATTTGCCGCGAGGATTTTGAAAAGGAAGTTTCCAACATGCGGCTGCTTCGAAACAAGCTTTGGGATGGCATCAGAGAAGTATGTATTCTGAATGGTCCCAGCCCGCATTCGGAGATAGCCGACTTACCGGCAAGGTTGCCCAATAATTTGAACGTACGCGTTGACGGTCTGACTGCGGATTCCATTATGATGGCCATGAAAGAGTATGCCCTGTCGTCGGGTTCGGCATGCAGCAGTGCCATTCCGGAACCATCCCACGTCTTGAGAGCTATCGGCTTGTCACCGGAAGAATCCAAATCCTCCCTGCGCATCGGGTTGGGCCGCAGCAACACGATGGAGGAGGTCGATCTTTTTATTACGAGGTTTCGTGACGTAGTCGGGAAACTTAGAACATCCGAATTGTCCCACGTTGCCAAATAAATTCACAGGAGTTGCATAGAATGAACATGGAAAGCAAGAAGGCCGCGTTGCGCTTATTCCAATACGGGCTTTTCATATACACATCAAAATCCACAAGTTCGGAGGAATTGCAGCCATATGCCGCAAGCACGGTAACATGGGTTTCACAGGCATCCTTCGAACCCCCGTTGGTCATGGTTGCGCTTCGCCGCGACAGCTGGTCGCATGAAACAACCAAACAAAGCGGTATTTTTGCCCTTAATATCCTCGGGGCAGATCAGAAAGCTATGGCTGGAAAATTTTTCAAAGAA
>JAGQUY010000054.1 GCA_020438245.1 Bacteroidota bacterium | reverse complement strand
GGAAACCACTGAAAGCAAAGGCCGAGTCCTCTGTGATAAGCCTGCGATTGTTCTTCATCAGCCCGGTCCATGATTTCTGTCATTCCGCTTCTTCACGGAGTTCATACTTTACGGTGGTTTTAAGAGCAGGAGACAGCTTTTTTGGAGATTACACCCGAAACCGTCGAGGTATCCATTCCTCGCTGGAGGCGCTTTTTGGACTTTTTTCAACCCGAAGACAACATTTTGGTGGAATGGAGATCTCCCGATTCGGAACATGTTCAGTTGTTCAAAGGCCTTCAAGAGTTCGAGCCTGCAAGAAATGCGACTTTTGTTGTCAGAGGCAAACCCGCCTACTGTGATTATGTAGTGAGAGAATTGGCCGCAAAGGGAACCATTACCGACAAACGAAACGGGAATCTCTGGATTGGGTTCTGGATGCGACGGTCGATCGCGACCAAACAGTGAAGCGTTCCGAATGGCGACCTCAAACTTCTTGATCTGAGCGCCCCGTTTATTTATACTCTCCCATGGCAAAAACAACGGAAGAAAAACTGACCTTCGAGCAATCGCTCGAACGATTGGAAGATATCGTACAGGCGCTGGAAAGCGGGGAAGTCCCTTTGGATGAAACGCTGAAGAAATTCGAAGAGGCCATGACCCTTGTGAAAAACTGTCATCGAAAACTGAATGATGCTGAAAAAAAGTTGAAGGTTCTTGTCAAAGACAAGAACGGCGACTTTCGCCTTGAAGACGAGGCATCCTCGTGAAGAAAATAAAACTCAAACAAATCGCGCATGCCCGAAGCGGCGACAAAGGCGACAGTTCCAACGTCGGGCTTATTGCGTACGATAAGAAGTATTATGAGGTCATCTTGGAGAAAGTTACGGCGGAGGCGGTGAAAAAGCATTTTCACTCCATCTGTTTCGGGGAAGTCGACCGCTACGAAGTGCCAAATTTGCTCGCACTCAACTTTATTCTTCACGATTCTCTGGGTGGCGGAGGAACGGAGAGTCTCAAGACCGACGCCCAGGGCAAGACCCATGGCATGGGGCTTCTTGAAATGGAAATTGAAGTTCCCGATGAGCTGGTATAGAATCTCTCCAGCGGACGTCCAGACTTGAGGTCTTGATGGCTCTCGAATTCAAGCCTTTTGATTCTCATATCGATCTGCCAAAGCAACGCGATCTCTTTCGTTCAAGCTTCCCGGAAAATATCGGCACTTCGTCCGAAACCGAAGAACACTACCGGTGGAAGTTTCGTCGTTTTCCTTCAGAAATCCCGTCCTACGAATTTGCGGCCTACGAAGATAACGCCATGGTCGGATATTATGCAGCCCTACCCTATACATATGTCTTGGGCGATCGCCGGTACACCGCCGGCATGGTTTGCGACGTAATGACACACCCGGATATGCGAGGGCGTGGCGTATTTGCAAAACTGGGATCCTACGCGACGGACTCTCTGTCCAAGGAAGGACTGTCCTTTACGACGGGGTATCCTATTCGACCCGAAGTGATTCCAGGTCATCTGAAAGTCGGCTGGAAAATCATGTTCCGGCTTCCGATGTACATGTATTTCTTACGAAGCAATCGGGCTCTGAAAACGAAGCGGCTTGGCTTTCTGGCGCCGGTGGTGAATCATGCACTTTGGGTATACCACTTTTTTCTGCGCCCATCGTCTGACCTGGAATATGACTATACCGTCCTTACCCGGGATGAATTGTTGAATTCAGACGCCTATGACGAGTTCCTGAGAAAATGGACGGCATCGCAGAGATTTGCCCTCGTGAAGTCGCGCGAGTTCTTACGCTGGAGAACAGGTGCGCCGTCCACAGAGTATCATTTTATCAGTTCATCCAAGCACGGAAAAATAACGGGACTTGCGCTGGTTCGTAGAACCGTCTTGCAGGATATTCCGTGTCTTGCCGTGCTGGATTGGATGACGCTGGCCGGGCATGAATCGGCGGTAGGAGGAATCACGAAGAGTATGAGGGACATGGCGCAGGAGCTCCGATGCGAGGCACTCGTTACGATGATGAGTCCGACCCTGGCCGGCAAATATCGGTTGGTACCTCAGGGCTTCCTGAGAACGCCGTTTGTTTTCTCGTTGATCATCAAACGACTGGATGAATCGATCGACGAACATCTTCTCGCCGACGAAACCAATTGGCATTTAATGTGGATTGACTCGGACGATTTGTAAGCTCAGGTCTTCAAAACCTGTTTGGGCCCGTTGCCTGCCACAAGATATTCTTTCACATAGTTCTTGTACGGTAGTATCGTTGCGCCGTCTTTGAGCAACTTGGTAACCTTGTCGAGCAGTCCGCTTCGATTGTAATACATCAAAGCATTGTACAAACGGCTCTCCTGGATTCCGGGATGCATAAAACGCTCCTGCCCGGTATCGATATCGTACGGATGGAAATAGCTAAGGACGGGCGTTTGATTTTTCCAATGCTGTTGGAACGCCATTCGCGTCAGCCATTGCGGCAAGGTGCGAAAATAAACCCCCCCTGCACAGGGGTAGGGCAACGCTTTCCATGGAAACAGGGTGATGGGGAGTTCCCAAAGGTCGCCCGTCATCTTTTGGAATCCGGTCCCAAAACCCGGCCACCCGTAAAGTGGATTCTTTGCCGGCAGCA
>JAGQUY010000005.1 GCA_020438245.1 Bacteroidota bacterium | reverse complement strand
CTCGCGGTGGCGCTGACCTTTGTGGCCGCGGACCTAACTGCATGGACCTTGTTTTTTTACAACAGGTCTCAGGGACGCAAGTACGAAAGGCGTTTCGAAAAGTACGCCAATTCTCATTGGAATCCAGACGACTATGTTAGTTTTCTGGAACAGAGCACCGGGTTGTCAACCGGATATCTGGGCCGTGGTTCAGATATTGATCGGCAACGACTCGATGAAGCGGAAAATGAGTGGGGGACGCTTAGTGGTGCGTCAGTCCACCACCTTTACGAAACCGGTCGTCAGCAGTATTACGAGATGATCTACAAATACCCTGAGCAATTTGCCCTAGGCTGGGACGACGCCGTCTCGAATTCCCAATACTTCCCGCAGACTGGTTTCACACGATTTAATGCAACCGACAATATGCTGTATTACAGAGGGTTACGTAACAAGAGCAACCAACACTTTGGAGCGTCAAGAGGAATGGTAGGGGCCTTGCTGATTAATCGTCTTCTTTCCGTTATGGATGCAGTAATTTTTGTTGGCCGATCCAATCACCAAATCCATGCACAAATGCGAATAACGAGTCAATACAATGTAGCCGGGAGATTCACTGCGGCACCAACCCTGAGGATTGAGTTTTGATGAAAAAAGAAGGATTCTTGGTCGCGAGCAACCTTAAGTTCGCCATTGTGATTTCCAGATTCAACAGCTTCATCACCGACAAGCTTCTGGAAGGCGCTTCAGATTGCCTGATACGTCACAATGTGAAACAGGAAGATATTGATGTTATTAAGGTCCCGGGGTCCTTTGAGATCCCAGTGGTGGCGCTGAAGCTTGCTCAGATGGCCCAGTATGACGCCATCATTTGCCTTGGTGCCGTAATCCGCGGTAAGACGGCACATTTCGACTACGTTGCAGGCGAAGCCGCAAAAGGAATCGGTCAAGTAGCCCTGCAAACGGGCACGCCGACGATTTTTGGCGTTTTGACCTGTGATACCATTGAAGAAGCTATTGAAAGAGCCGGCACCAAAGGCGGAAATAAGGGCTGGGATGCGGCGCTTTCTGCAATTGAAATGGCCAACCTTTTCAAGACTCTAAAATAACCGCTCTCCAAACATGCTGAAGTCCCTGTCTGTAAAAAACTTCGCTCTCATCGAAGATGCGCAAATTGAATTTGGTTCGGGGCTCAATATCTTCACAGGAGAAACGGGCGCAGGAAAGTCCATTTTGGTCGGGGCCATGTCTATGATCCTTGGAGACCGTGCTTCAATGGACCTTATCCGTACGGGCTCCGAAAGAGCCGTTCTTGAAGCCGTTTTTGATCTTACCGATGGCGTGCGTGGGCTTCTACAAAGCGAAGGCATAGAAAGCCAGCAGGGCGAGATCCTCATTCGTCGCGAGATTTCCATCAAAGGCCAGAATCGGTGCTTTGCCAATGACAACCTGATTACCAACAACGCGCTAAGATTGCTGGGAGAGGCACTGGTGGATCTTCATGGCCAGCATGAGCATCAGTCGCTCCTGCGTACGCAAACGCATATCGGCTACTTGGACGCGTTTGCTGGCAACCAGGCAGAGATCGACACGTGTCGCCAGCACTTCTTGACATATAACAAGCTCCGTGCCGACCTGAATGAACTCCTTGATCGACGTCGGCGTTTTCAGGACGACCGGGATTTGTTCAATCGGGAGCTTAAAGAAATTCTGGCAGTGGAGCCGGTTCCGAATGAAGACGAGAGTTTGTTGGAGGAAGAAAGAGTCGCGGGAAGTGCAGAGCGACTGGCAGTTATCACACAACGAATTTACCAAAGTCTGTACGACACGGATGAGTCAATTACTTCGCAATTGGCCGCCTTGAAAAGAGACTTTGAAGATCTAAAGACCATAGATGGAAAATTTGGACCTATTGTCGATCAATTCGACAATGCAATGATATCGCTGGAAGAGGTCTCTCGATGGGTAGGTGATTACCGTAACCGAATATCCTTCGACCCAGATCGGTTGGAAGAAATCCGTCAGCGACAACTGTCCATTCAACGATTGAAGAAGAAATTCGGAACCATTGACGACATCCTGAAAAGAAAGGCAGAGCTGCAAGAAGCCCTTCGAGTCTCGGAAAGCTTTGAAGAAGTGGCGCGTAATTTGGAGAATCAGGTACGTGATGCCGTGAAATCCTATCTCAGCACGGCACTTGGACTTTCCAAGTTACGGAAGCAGGCGGCACCGGCTCTCCAGCAGGAAATTATCGGATTCTTGAAACAACTTGGCATGCATGGGACCCGCTTCGAGGTGGCTTTTGATGAAATAGACGAAGAGCCACCCAATCCGGCCAGCTTACCCGCGTCTGCCACTCAAGTTGGATTGGATAAAATCGAATTCATGCTTTCTGCTAACCCCGGCGAACCACCCCGTGCACTTGCAAAAATTGCGTCTGGCGGCGAGATTTCCAGGATCATGTTGGCGCTAAAGTCCGCACTTGCCAAGGCTGATCAGATCCCGACTCTGGTCTTCGACGAAATTGACGTTGGTATTAGCGGCAGAATTGCGCAAGCGGTGGGCGAGGCACTTTGCAGGCTTTCGAAAACGCACCAGGTTATTTGCATTACGCACTTACCGCAAATTGCAGGATTTGCCGATCGCCATTATTCTGTCTCAAAACTGCAGTCTTCCAAGGCTGCTCAAACAGTGGTAGAGGAACTGTCGGGCGAGGCAAGGGTGGTCGAAATAGCCAAATTGCTTGGCGGTCGCGAGATAACTCCCGCCGCATTGGAAAATGCGCGATCTCTCATGCATTCAGTATAGGAATCGGTTGAAGAAAAAAATTAAGCTCACGCATTCTGTTCAGTGCGCGGGTTGAGCAAGCAAATTGGGCCGATCTGAACTTCGCGCCCTGCTGGCAGGTCTGCCAGCACAGAAACACCCTAATTTACTGGTCGGCTTTGATACTTCCGACGATGCAGGAGTGTTTCAACTTAACAAAAAACAAGCTATTATCCAAACAGTAGATTTTTTCCCGCCGATTGTCGATGACCCGTTCCTCTTTGGAAAAATAGCCGCCGCTAATGCATTATCCGATGTATATGCCATGGGTGGCACGCCTTTGACGGTTATGAATCTAGTATGTTACCCCTCAAAAGTGATCCCGATGTCTGCTGTCCGTAGTATATTACGCGGGAGCATGCGTCAAGTGGAGGAAGCTGGCGCGGTAGTTGTTGGCGGACACACCATTGAAGATTCTGAATTGAAATTTGGCCTGTCCGTCACTGGTTTAGCAGATCCAGAAAATCTTATGACCAATTCCGCAGTCCACGACGGTGATACGTTAGTTCTGACGAAAGCGATCGGTACCGGTATCATCACTACTGCTCTCAAGAAACAGGGTACAACGTTGGCATGGGCATCCGACGCCTTAGACTCGATGCAGCTTTTGAACGCGGACGCTGCACGCATATTGCGCACTTACGGCGTCAAAGCTGCTACGGACGTTACCGGCTTCGGTCTCATTGGCCATGCATTAGAAATGGCACTGGCCTCCCGTCTGACCATACGCTTGGAAGCGGTGAGTGTACCGTTGTTTCGAAATGTTAAAAAGCTGGCTCAAAACATAGATTATTTGACTCGGGCCAATCACTCTAATCGTGTGAATACAAGTAAATATGTTAGTTTTGCTAAGAAAATAGATGAAGTGTCTAAGCGCCTGCTTTTTGACCCTCAGACCAGCGGAGGGCTTCTTTTCTCAATTTCAAACAATAGAGTTGCAGCTGTTCTGAAGGCATTGCGAAAAACCGGTCTTCAACAAGCGTCCGTTGTTGGCCAAGCGGTACATGGAAAGCCATCCGTTGAAATTTATTAGTAATCCAATTCTTCTTAATTTAGCTCTTCTGACGACTTCAGCATTGTCCTGCGGTAAGAGTAGTTCGGTTCCTTTGAACGAGAATCAGCAGTTGACTGAGCAAACTTCTACCTTGCTGGGCAGAGAAGAAAAAGATCGCTATTTTCGCTCAGATGCATCGCCCTTAGATGTTTCCGAACGCAACGGATTTCCAGGGCTTCACTACTTTTCTTATGACTTCGATTACGTGGCAAAAACAGCACTTAACCGACTGGCAAACCCAGAATCAATAAAAGTTCCAACGTCAACTGGCTCGATGAGAAGCTACTTTCGCGTAGGTTATTTTGAGTTTCAAGTGGCGGGTAATAGCGGCCGGCTGTGGGCTTACCAAACGGAGAAAGATGCGAATCGCGTTTTCATCCCCTTTGCAGATAAAACAACCGGTGAATCAACCTATGGCGGCGGCAGATACTTGGACCTTGTTTTGGATGCCTCTGACAGCCTAGTCTTGAATTTCAATCGAGCGTACAATCCATGGTGTGCCTACAGCGACAAGTATTCGTGTCCCGTTCCACCATTGGAAAATCACCTCTCATTTCCAATCCATGCAGGAGAGCAGCTACCCCCAAGGCCAAGTTCATCGCAATAAGAAAGCCGAGCAAGTGTGCCTCGGCTAAAAACAGAAGGGTGGAGACAAGGGGGGTCGAACCCCTGACCTCAAGACTGCCAGCCTTGCGCTCTCCCAACTGAGCTATGTCCCCAAAAAAACGGGCGAAAATGTATTACACCTGATGGGGAAATGCAAGCGAAAATTCCCCATAGACAAAATAAAGCTTGCATCCAATCCGCGCTTTTAATATCTTCGAAAGCTTTCTTTTGCTTGTTACGGAGTGGGTTTGACAGACCCACTTTTTTATTTTATGGCCGCTCCAATGGACACAATAGTCAAAGAATTGACACAGAATGTGGTTGTAAATACTGATTTTAAAGTGGTTGACGTGAATGTTGTTCACACTCAAACCAAAGACATCTTGCGGGTCTTCCTCGACAATGAGCAGGGAATCACTATCGGTGAGTGTCAATCGATAGCCAGACAGCTGGGCGCCCTGTTGGAGGCTGAACACAGATTTACTCGTCCGTTCGTCTTGGAGGTTTCATCTCCCGGAGTTGACCGACCCATTTCAGAGGACTGGCAGTTCAGAAAAAATGTAGGCAGGACGGTTGCAATTGAATTTGAGGATGAAAAAAGTGGTGCGCTGCAAAAGGCAGTGGCGACCATAGAACGCGTAGAGGGAGATTCCGTAATCTTGATCAAACGTCAAAAAAAAGAAGTACATTTATTTTCCATTCCACTGGCACAGATTCGACATGCGAAAGTGGAGATCAATTTTAGTTCGAAAAACAAAACCAAGTAGCAGGAGGCCATTCTTATGGTAGACCACTCGAGCGAAATCGTTGAGGCGTTTACCCAAATCGCTAGAGAAAAAAACATTGAAAAAGATGAACTCAATTTGATTGTTGAGGAAATCTTCAAAATGATGATAAAGAAGAAGTACGGGACAACAGACAGTTTTGACGTCATTGTCAACCTGGACAAAGCGGCGATCGAAATTTATCAGACCAAGAAAGTTGTCGAAACCGTCGAGGATCCGATAACTCAAATATCCCTTTCCGATGCAAGAAAAGTGGAGCCGGAGATGGACATCGAAGACGACTTTATTGAGGTTGTTGATCCGGCGACTTTTGGCCGAAGACTGATCATAAGCGCACGTCAAACCCTTAATCAAAAGATACGGGATATCGAGCGAAAGCTTCTTCTGGATGAATTTACCGGACGAAAAGGTGAGATCATTGTGGGTGAAATTCGCCAAATCAATCGTAATGAGATTTTTGTGAGTTTTGAAAGGGCAGAGTTGACAATGCCCCGTATGGAACAAATACCGAACGAACGGTATAAACGCGGGGAGACTATACGCGCCCTTGTGAAAGATGTGGTAGACGATCCGAGAGGCCCGCGTATTGTTGTTTCGAGGGCTGACGCAAACTTTTTGATACGGCTTTTTGAGAATGAAGTGCCGGAAATTTACGACGGAATCATCGAAATTAAGGCAATCGCTCGAGATCCAGGCGAACGTACGAAGATCGCCGTTTACTCCAATGACAAGAGAATCGACGCGGTCGGAGCCTGCGTTGGCATGAAAGGGGTAAGGATTCAGGCAATTGTCAAGGAGTTAAACAATGAAAAAATTGACATCATAAGCTGGAGTCAGGATCCAGAAATCCTGATTTCAAGAGCCTTGAGTCCCGCAAAACCCCTTCGGATTGAAGTGGATACGGCTGATCGAAAAGCGCTCGCTGTCATCAATGACGACGAAATGTCAATTGCGGTAGGTCGATTCGGTCAGAACATCAACCTCGCTTCCAGGCTCACCGGGTATGAAATCGAGACCATCAAGTATAGTGACTTGAGCGGTACCAGCACGGAGGAGACAATTACGGAAGAAAGCGTGTTCGGAACCTCCTCTGCAGGCTTGACAGAACAGCCCCTTGAGGACACTGAAAGTGAGGATGCCAAGGCTGCGCCGGAGATTGACTATACCCCGGAAACATCAATCGGCGATATTAAGGGTGTTTCCAAGGATGCCGCTGCGCTGTTTTCAACAGCAGGGTTCAATAAATTGGCTGATGTCACAAGTATTGAAGACCTCCGGAATGTTGAGGGGGTGACCGAGCGTTCATTAAGCAAGTTGATTTCGGTCTATGAGCAATTGCATATCACGAAGGAACAGTAAAAACCAGAGAGTCTATTATTTATGCCCAAAGCCGGTAAGAAAGTATTTCAAGTCGCCAAAGAGCTATTGGTAAGCCATTCTGAGATCATAACTTTTCTCCAGAAGAGCGGCTATAAGTCCATCAAAACGCACATGAGTGGCGTGAATGAAGAAATGATGGAAAAAATTCTCGCTCGCTTTTCAAAAGAGAAAAAACATGCCGACGTATATAAGAAGCAAAAGCAGGGTTTAACTGAAGAAGAAGTGGTTGAAGCGGAAGAAACGGTTTCTCGAGAGCCAGAAGTTGTTGAAGAGCCTGTCGTTGTCGAAGATCCTGTTGCAGAAAAACCTGTTGCCCCTGAAGCGCCCCCGGCACCCGTGGAGCCCGAAAAGCCCGTGCATCAAGGCGTACAAATGCACAGCACGGATATGCGATTGGACGAGAGACTGGCTGCCGAAGCTGCCGCCGCGGCTGCCAAACCGGAGAAGAAAAAGGTTGATCTTCTGGAAACCCTTAAGTCATCACAGAAATCAATAGAAGAATTCAAACAGGCGTTCGAGCGTGCACGGCAGCAGCTTGAGAAGCAGGCGTTACGGGATGAGCAGGCGGGTCGCGGTCGAAGGAAAAAAGACAAAGATGCCGTAATCGAACCGGTTCCAGAAACCGCGACCGATGCATCCAAGTCCAAAAGGAAGAAAAAGAAGAAGACAAAGGTAGACGCCAAAGACGTTGACGCTGCTATTCGCGAAACACTCGCCCGCATGGATGAATCCAGGACATTGGGCGAAGAAAGACAGAAACGGAAACGCTTGAAGCGAGCAGAACGGGAGGCTGCCGGTACGTCCGATACTGATGAGGCTCCAGCGCTGCGGGTGCACGAGTATTTGTCCGTGCACGAGCTGGCGGATCTCATGGAGGTGGAAGTATCCGAGGTAATTAAGGTGTGCCTTTCCCTCGGTCTCATGGTGTCAATCAACCAGCGTCTTGACATGGATACGATAACGCTCGTTGCCAGTGAGTTTGGATTTCAGGTCGAACAAATGCAGGAATTTGATGATGCCGAAATCGCCGTTGAAGCAGAGGAAGAAGAAGATGCGCCCGAACTTCCAAGACCTCCGATCGTCACTATTATGGGACATGTCGATCACGGCAAGACCAGTTTGTTGGATTATGTTCGCAGTGAAAATGTCGTCGCAGGAGAAGCTGGTGGGATCACACAGCACATAGGCGCTTATGAGGTCAAATTGGCCGATGGACGAAGAGTTACATTTCTCGATACGCCGGGTCACGAGGCCTTTACCGCAATGCGTGCCCGAGGAGCTCAAGTGACTGACATCGTCGTCATTGTCGTGGCGGCCGATGACAGCGTAATGCCGCAAACAGTTGAGGCGATCAATCATGCACAGGCAGCCAATGTGCCCATCATTATCGCAATTAATAAGATTGATAAGCCCGAAGCAAACGTCATGCGTATCAAGACGCAGCTGTCTGAGCGCAATATCCTAATTGAAGAATGGGGCGGCAAGTACCAATGCGTTGAATTGTCAGCAAAGAAAGGGACTAATGTAGATCAATTACTGGATAAGATCCTCCTTGAGGCTGAGGTTATGGAACTGAAGGCCAAAGTCCAAGTGCGTGCCAAAGGAACTGTGATAGAGGCCAGACTCGACAGAGGGCGAGGGGCCACCTCAACCATTCTTGTGGATTCCGGCACCCTTCGTGTTGGCGATCCGTTTATTTGTGGAGTTTTCGCCGGCAGGGTAAAGGCCATGTATGACGAACGGGGTAACAGTGTAGAGTCGGCGGGCCCGTCAACGCCCGTGCAGATGATTGGGTTTGACGGATTGCCGCAGGCAGGCGACACCCTTGTGGTGACATCCGACGAGCGTTCGGCGAAGGCGCTGGCAAATCGCCGACAGCAACTGAAACGTGAACAGGAGCACCGTCGCGTCAAATTCATGACCCTCGATGAGATTTCGAAACAAGTGCGAGAGGGAAAAGTCTCCAACTTGGCGATTATTTTGAAAGGTGACGTTGACGGATCAGTGGAAGCGTTAAGTGACTCTATACAGCGACTCAGTACAGAGGAGGTGAAGGTCAATATTATACACCGCGGAGTAGGGGTCATTACGGAATCTGATGTTCTCCTCGCTACGGCTTCGAGCGCGATCATAATCGGATTTCATGTCAGGCCCAATCTTAACGCCCGGAAGTTGGCGGAAAAAGAGAACGTTGATATTCGCTATTATAATAT
>JAGQUY010000053.1:727-2366 GCA_020438245.1 Bacteroidota bacterium | reverse complement strand
TGACCTGTGCGCAGACCATGGTCATTGCTTCACACTGGGTCGGATTCACCTTTCCTGGCATAATCGAACTTCCGGGCTCGTTATCCGGAATGCGTATTTCTCCGATCCCACAGCGAGGACCTGAGGCCAGCCAACGAATATCATTGGCGATCTTCATCAACGATGCTGCAAGCGTTTTGGTAGCGCCGCTAGCAAAAACGACCGCATCGTGGGCCGCAAGCGCTTCGAATTTATTAGGGGCGCTGCGGAACGGAAGACCTGTAATTGCGGCAATTTTCTCCGCCGCCTTCTTTGCAAACTCCGGATGCGTATTTAGGCCTGTTCCGACCGCCGTTCCTCCCAAGGCCAGCTCGTAGAGACCTTCCAGTGCAAACTCAAGCCGTTTGATGCCATTGTCCAACTGCTGAACATATCCTGAAAACTCCTGACCGAGAGTCAGCGGGACGGCGTCCATCAGGTGAGTTCGGCCGATTTTGATGACAGGCATAAATTGACCGGATTTCTTGTCGAACGTATCCCGTAACTTCTTCACTTTGGGAATCAAATGATGCACCACTTGCTCAACTGCGGAAATGTGCATGGCTGTTGGAAAGGTGTCGTTCGACGACTGGGCTTTGTTGACGTCATCGTTGGGATGAACGGGTTTCTTGCTGCCCATCACTCCGCCGGCCAATTCAATTGCCCGGTTGGAGATAACTTCGTTGGCATTCATGTTGGTTTGAGTACCACTTCCGGTCTGCCAAACCACCAGTGGAAAATGATCATCCAGTTTGCCTTCAATGACCTCATTGGCGGCTTTGACAATCAGGTCCGCCTTGTCTTTGGGCAAGGTACCCAACGCCAAGTTCGTCTCTGCCGCCGCACGTTTCAAAACACCCAACGCGCGAATCATCTCTCTTGGAAAGCGATCCCCTCCTATTTTGAAATTCATCAAAGAACGGGCCGTTTGTGCACCATAATATCTGTCGTCGGGCACTTGAACGTCGCCCATACTGTCCGTTTCAATTCGAAAGCCCATGGTAGTACCTCCCATCCCTACTATTTGCAGTTCCTGTCCACCAAATACCATGTTCGAGTACAGGTACCGCCGTCCTTTACCATATATTGCAAATACATTTGTCCGTCGATGCAGGTTTCAAATCCGCCCGAACAACCATTGAAAAAATCCATGGCGTCGTTGTCTTTGTTCTTCTGCTGTTCGACAATGGCATCCAACCGGGACACCACATCAGGATCTTTGATAACAGCCAAGGCGGTCCGCGACGACTGATCCTGATAGCGGAAGACATCGCCGTCTTTGACGACATTCACAGGTTCCGCAGCGAACCCCATTTTTTTGAGTCGATCCCGCACAACCATCAGCTCACTCTTGGATTTATCGACCATTGCCTTTTTTTCAACAACTTCCTCTTTGGCAACCGTCTCTTCCTTTTTAGCAACTTCCATCTGATCATTCATCTGCTTCGCCGATTGTTCGGCCGCAGCTTTTGCAGCTTCCATGTTAACAGCTTTTTCCTTTTTCTTGGCAGCACCGCCGCCGGCACAACCGACGGAAAAAACCAGCAATCCAGATACGACGATGATTCCTGATAACTTCATGGCATCTCCTTTTTTCGTTTGGACAATATATGCAAATCCA
>JAGQUY010000053.1:0-670 GCA_020438245.1 Bacteroidota bacterium | reverse complement strand
CGAGAACAGCCCTAAAATCAATATAGTATTTGCCGTTACGCACATAACCCATTACCGCAGGGTTCCCTATTCTCATTTTTTCCGCCAGGTTCAGGGGGGACAATCCTTTCACAGTAATTTCCAGAGCGGTGCTTGGCAACCGTTGGACGGGCAAGGTACCACTTCCCGCCTGCGATTCGCAGTCTGCACACCGTATCTTGAGGCCAGGCGATGTTTTCAGCTGTCTCTCCACCGACTCGGCCTGAGCCTTTATTGACTGCGGCGAACGCGCCAATAGTCGAAGAACGGCATGGGTGCTGTCCAGAGACTCTGTGTTCAGAAACAGTCGCAGTGTAGACTCCAATAGCGCAATTGTCAGCTTATCGCATCGCAACGCCCGCATCAGAGGATTGCGCCGGATGGCATTCAAATATTTTTTCTTTCCGAGAATCAAACCGGCTTGCGGTCCGCCCAGTATTTTGTCACCACTGAAGGTGACCAGGTCCACGCCTGCATCGATACTCTCCTTAACGGTCGGCTCCTTCGGCAGTGCCCAGATGGATAAATCAACCAGCGAGCCACCACCCAGGTCATGAACGGTCGGAATTCGTTTTTTTTTGCCGAGTGCCGCAAACGATGACAAATCCACAGACTCTGTAAACCCCTCAATTAGGTAATTACTGGTGTGAAC
>JAGQUY010000052.1 GCA_020438245.1 Bacteroidota bacterium | reverse complement strand
GATTATAGGTTATTTTGGGAGCACATTTTTTGTTTCTTCATATGATTTATACATTTTCAAAAGCTGATGACAATGTCGGAATCTTGTGAACCACGTCTCACACACCGGGTTGCGGTCACTGCATATATCTTTTCTGGAAACAGAGTTCTATTGCTTCACAGGGTAAATGAACCGAAAATATGGGGTCCGCCCGGAGGCCGACTACAGTTGGAGGAAGATCCAAGGTTAGGAGTGTCCAGAGAAATTTTCGAAGAAACAGGATTGGAGATTGATTTTTTGGGTGTTGTCGACATCTGGTTCGGATCTCACGGCGGAGGCAAACTGGTTTCCATCGATTATTTGGCACGTTCCTCAAAGACCGAAGTGGTCTTATCTGAGGAACATAGCGATTACCGCTGGGCCTCGTTGGAGGACTTGAAGAACGGGAATCCGCCGCTAGCCCAAAGGGAGCCGGCATTCTTGCTGAAAGATTTTGAAAAGGCATTTCAGTTGCACGACATATTGGGTGAAAAATTTCGAAAGACGTGAAGTTATGAAGCATTCCGAAACAATCATTATTCTGGACTTTGGATCTCAGTTTACTCAACTGATCGCCCGGCGAGTTCGTGAGCTGAATGTATATTGCGAGATTCATCCTTTCTCCACCCCTCCGGCAAAACTTTTGGAAAGGTCACCCAATGGAATAATCCTTTCGGGTGGCCCTTGCAGTGTTTACGATACCAATGCCCCGCTTCCAGACGCCTCTTTGTTTCAGTTGAATACGCCCATTCTGGGCATCTGTTATGGGATGCAATTGATGGCCCATTTCCTTGGTGGGGCCGTTGATAAGGCTGCCAGGCGAGAGTTCGGACGGGCAGAAATTGCGATAGCGGATCGATCGGATCTTTTCAAGGGCTTTCCGGATAGAACCACGGTTTGGCAAAGTCACGGGGACAGGTTGGATAGGATGCCAAAGGGTTTTGAGGCAATCGCTTCAACGGAGAACGCCCCAATTACTGCCATCCGCGACACCTCGAATCAAAGATGGGGCGTGCAGTTTCATCCTGAAGTTGCTCACACGCCATTGGGGATGAATCTTCTGCGCAATTTCGTTTTTGATCTCTGCGGTTGTCAGGGCAATTGGACGGCCTCGTCCTTCATCGACGATACGGTCAAATCAATCCGTGAAACAGTGGGGGATGGACATGTGATCTGTGCATTGTCCGGGGGTGTTGATTCATCTGTGGTCGCCATGCTGCTTCACCAAGCGATTCCCAATCAGTTTTCTGCTATATTTGTCGATAATGGTTTGCTCCGAAAAAATGAACGGGAGCAGGTTGACTTCACGTTTCGAAACTTCTTTAAGAGCCATTTGATCGTTTCGGACGCATCGGAGATGTTTTTGTCCAGGCTATCCGGCATAGTTGACCCGGAACAGAAGAGAAAAATAATCGGAAATACTTTCATTGATGTATTCGAGAAAGAAATAACCGAACTCAAATCCAACGTGGGTCATGTTGATTTCCTAGCCCAAGGTACGCTGTACCCGGACGTCATCGAGAGCGTCTCCGTCAAGGGTCCGTCGGCTACGATCAAAACACACCACAATGTTGGCGGCCTGCCTGATAAAATGCGTCTGAAACTGATTGAACCGTTAAGGGAGCTTTTCAAAGATGAAGTTCGCAATGTCGGAAGGGCACTGGGTCTTGATGCCGATTTACTGATGAGACACCCGTTTCCGGGACCGGGGTTGGCCGTACGCGTTCTTGGCGAGGTGACTCGGGAACGATGCGATATCCTACGCGAAGCAGATGCCATCTTCATCGACGAGCTCAGGTCATCCGGAGAGTACAGCACCGTTTGGCAGGCTTTCAGTGTCTTGCTGCCGGTCAAATCGGTTGGGGTGATGGGCGATGAGCGCACCTATCAAAATGCTGTGGCGCTTCGGGCGGTGACAAGCCACGACGGCATGACAGCCGATTGGGGTCGACTCCCGTATGATTTTCTGGCACACGTCTCAAACCGAATCATCAATGAGGTTCGGGGGATAAACCGTGTTGTGTACGACATCAGTTCCAAACCGCCGGCAACCATTGAATGGGAATGAGAGAGAAACGATTCGATCCTAGAAAGCCTTCTGTCAAAGAGATATCCCAAAGCCTTTCCTTCTCGCAGATTCTCGGCCTTGAACTGAAATCAGCGAGATCCACCGCTCCATTGCCGAAAAACGCTTGTCAGACTTTCGATCACAAGACGTGTCGACTTTGTGCATCCATTCATTTGGATTACGTGACAGAGTTGTTTGCCAAGCAAAAAGCATTTGAGCATTTTTGGAAGCTACAGAGACTGGGTGGCCAGTTGCTGCCGCTGATCGCTTCCCCTAAAGGTAGAAAATATCGTACGGTTTCAAAACGTCGGGCATTCAAGGACAAATTTCGAAGGACGTGTCTTGGCATGACAGATGTAACAGAGGAGGGGATTCGTTCCCTCAACGTCATTCATTGTCCCATCGAACCGGAGTATCATTCCGGAATCTACCAAGCGATTCAAAAGTTTATTTGGGAACCTGATTCGAAGCCGTTCTCGGGCGTCATCAGCCATGTTATCATAAAAGGAACGTACGATGCGCATTGGGTAATTTTGAATGTTGTGGATGTGGACGGACAGATCAACTCATTGATGAACAAGCTGTCCAAATACTTGACAAAAAAGTTCAAATCGATTCAGGGTGTTTCGCTGGTTGTGGAGGACCGCTCGCATTACTATCTTTCCGATCAGGCGCATAAATCGTTCAGAAAAATATTCGGCGCCGGCGAGATCACCCAGTTCGTGGGCGATCGAAAGTTTTTATATCATCCGCTTTCATTCAGCCAGACCAATGAGGCCGTTCTTGCGGAGTTCGTGAAGGCTGCAGGTGCGCTGATAGGAACGGGAGACAGTTTGGCTGATTTGTACTGCGGATACGGCCTCTTTGCGTTGTCCTTTGCAGACCGGTTTAAGAGAATTTCCGGAATAGACAGCTCAGAGCCTTCAATTCGTTCGGCCATACAGATGTCGAAGAAGGACGGATTAGCGCATGTGCGTTTCACAAAAGCTCCAATTTCGGAAGACACTCTCACCTCTGCTTTTGCTAAGCTGAACGGCAGGTTGGCAGTCATACTGGATCCTCCCCGTCAGGGAACGGATGCCGGAGTTATCGAAGTCATTGCTGACCGGTCGCCGGCACGAATCCTTCATATTTTTTGCGATGTCAATCTTCTGAGACAGGAGTGCAAACGGTGGGCAAATCATGGCTACCATGTTACTGCTGCGGTTCCGGTTGACATGTTTCCGGCCACCTCTCACCTTGAAGTCATGATTCTTCTTGAGCCAAAATAGTTGGCGAATACAGTAAAACCTCTTATTTTTGGAGCACACAGAGTTCACTATGTCCGACTTTGTTCATCTTCATAATCATTCCGACTACAGTCTTTTGGACAGCTGCTGCAAGATCAATGATCTGATAGCCGGTGCACAGGAGCATAATCTAACGGCCCTTGGTTTGACCGATTATGGCAATCTCTTTGGTGCAGCCGAATTTTTCAGTAAAGCCAAATCAAAAAACATAAAGCCGATTGTTGGTATGGAGGCCTATCTGGCTCCGGATCGGCTCGCCAAGAGTAAGTTGATCTATCATCAAGTATTGTTCGTCCGCAATGCGGAGGGATATGCCAATTTGATGAAATTGACTTCGTATGGCTATCTCGAAGGGTTCTATTATAAACCGAGAATCGACAAGAACCTCCTGCGAAAACACGCCGAAGGCTTGATTGGGACTTCTTCGTGTCTGAAAGGCGAAATACCCCAGCGGCTGATGCACGGTCAATACGATGAGGCAAGGGCTCTGGCACTGGAGTATATGGAGATCTTTCCGGAAAATTTCTATCTCGAAATGCAGCGGCACGGTCTTGCCGTTGACCAGGTGGTAAATGACGGTTTGATCCGGCTTTCGCGGGAGCTTGGCCTACCCATCCTTGCGACCAACGACGTCCACTATATGCAGAAGAACGACGCGGGCGCGTTTGATGTGCTCCTATGCATTCAGTCAGGAAAATCCACCACGGACGTAACCCGGCCGAAATATCCCGGCGATACGTTCTATTTCAGATCTCCTTCCGAGATGAAAGAGCTGTTCAAAGATGTTCCATCAGCTATCGAAAACACGGTTGCTCTTACGGAGAAGTGTGATTTCTCTATGGATTTTGGTCAGTCAAGACTTCCCAAATTCAAGTTGCCCGAACCCTTCGAATTGGAAGACAAATACCTCGAGCACCTCGCCTACATAGGCATTAAAAGAAAGATGGGCGATTTGACTCCGGACATCAAGACCCGTCTTGACTACGAGCTGGAAATGATTTCGCGGATGGGATTTCCGGGTTACTTCCTCGTCGTTCAGGATTTTATCAACTCGGCTAAGGGAATGGGCGTCTCTGTTGGGCCGGGAAGAGGGTCTGCTGCGGGTAGCTTGGTTTCATATGCCATCGGCATCACCGATGTTGATCCGATTCGATATGGACTTCTCTTCGAGCGGTTTCTGAATCCGGATCGAATCTCGATGCCGGATATTGATATCGATTTTGATGACCGCAATCGCGGTAAAGTCATCGAGTATGTGATCGACAAGTATGGAGCGTCAAATGTTGCCCAAATTATCACCTTCGGTACCATGGCCGCCAGGGCCGTTATTCGTGACGTTGCCCGTGCCTTGAACGTCACTCTGGCAGACGCGGATCGAATTGCCAAACTTATTCCACGGCGAATTTTGGACGATAAGGGAAACGCCACAGAAGTGACGATTGGGAAATCAATTGAAGTGGTACCGGAATTAAAAGCACTGGCCGGGCACGAGGACGAGCGCATGAGGCTTTTGTTGGAACACTCCGAGAAGCTGGAAGGGCTCATTCGCCAACCAGGTATTCACGCTGCGGGCGTAGTTATTACTCCGGAACCGCTCACGGACTTGGTTCCCGTCTATAAATCGGCCAAGGATGAAATCTCGACACAGTTTGATAAGGATTGGGTCGAGAAAATTGGCTTACTAAAAATGGATTTTCTCGGCTTGACGACATTGACAATACTGGATGATACACTTGCCTATATCGAGAAAGGCCACGCTGTTCGATTAGATCTTCATTCTATTCCGCTGGACGACCAAAAGGCGTTTCAGTTGTTTTGGCGCGGTGACACGGTAGGGATTTTCCAGTTTGAATCCCAGGGGATGACGGAATACATGAAGAAATTGAAGCCTACGTCGATCGATGATTTGATTGCCATGAACGCGTTGTATCGTCCGGGGCCCATGCAGTATATCGACAGCTATATTTCAAGAAAACATGGCAGGGAAGCGGTCGACTGCTACCACGAAGATTTTGAATCCATTCTAAAGACAACGTATGGTGTCATTGTTTATCAGGAACAGGTGATGCAGCTTGCCCAAAAATTGGCGGGCTTCTCGCTGGGTAAAGCGGATTTGGTGCGACGAATCATGGCCAAAAAGAAGCCTGAAGAATTAGAGAAAATCCGGCCGGATTGGATCAATGGAGCGTTGGAAAGGGGATATGCCAGGGATTTGGCTGAAAAGCTATTTGAACAGTTAATTCCGTTTTCGAATTATGCCTTTAATAAATCCCACTCAGCCGCGTATTCCATTCTCGCTTATCAAACTGCGTACCTTAAGGCGCACTATCCGTCTGAATTTATGGCTGCGGTACTTACCAGCGAAATGGCCAACACTGACCGTATTGCTGTTCTCATAACGGCCTGCCGCGATATGGGCATTGAGGTTCTGCCGCCTGATGTGAACGAGAGTGTTGCGGAGTTTGCCGTTAAAGAAAAAAGTGTTCGTTTCGGTCTCGGCGCTATTAAAAACGTGGGCTTGGGCGCAATCGAGTCTATTGTGAATGCTCGTCAGAAGTTTGGGAAATTCAGGACAATTTTTGATTTGTGCGAGCACGTTGATCTTCGGTTGGTTAATAAGAAAGTTCTGGAGAGTCTTGTCATGTCGGGTGCCTGCGATTCTCTGGAAGGCCATAGAGGGCAACTCACGGCGACGATTGAAAAAGCCATGCAGTATGGTGCACGCTTGCAGGCCAAAGAGGCGTCTGATCAGGTTGATATTTTTGGCGGAATCGCCGTGACCGACAGAAACATCAACAGTGGAATTTTTGCTCTGCCGGATGCGCCCCGTTGGAGCCAGCAGGAGGCTTTATCCAGAGAAAAAGAATTGCTCGGGTTTTATGTGTCGGGGCATCCTTTGGAAAAATATCGATTCGAGATTGATGCGTTCAGTACGTACCGCATGGGAGAGGATGTCACTGTCAAGGAGGATGCCGAATTGCGTGTTGGTGGCATGATTTCCAACATCAAGAATATCTTTGACAAGAAGGGGAATCCGATGTCGTTTGTGACACTTGAAGGGTTTGGCGGATCTATCGATGTCACCGTCTTTTCGAGAATTCTGAAAGAACATGCGGAAAAAATAAAAAAAGATCAGATCGTCATGGTGGTTGGACGCGCGCGATACCGCAATGAATCGTTAAGCGTAACCTGCGAGCAGATGATGACGATAGAAGAGGTGTTTGAGCGGTTTACGCGCAAGGTATTTGTTACCCTCACCGACGATCAATTGGGGAATGGTCTTCTGGATGCGCTGGCGGAAACGTTTCGGGAGAATCAGGAATGGGGGAAGGAGCGCGGACAAACGAATAGTTGCGAAGTAGAGTTGGCGGTCGAACTGTCTGCAAAGAACGCGATCGCAAAATACAGGATCAATAAATTTCGCGTTTATCCCTCTAATGAATTTTTCCAGACTCTCTATCGTTTACTTGGCCGCGGCCGGGTGACTATTTCGACTCAATAGAACTATCGGCATTTTCCGTCACATTCGGATAGTACAACGATATCATCGTAATCGGCAATAGCGCGGGAGTCGGTCCCATCCGAATCCGTCCGAATAGCCATACCTGCCGTTTCATCCGGGGGGTATTCGCCGAATACTTTCTTATAGTGTTCATAGATATTGATGGTTTCGGTGATCCACACGCCACGTTTTGTCGTTCCGCTTTCGGCCACGGCCATAACCGGCTTGAAAGCACCACCCTTACGTATTACATCGCATTCCGGATTCACGTTGCTCCAAATGTATTTGATGCTTTTGGGCACACCGAAAAAACTGACGTAAAACGTGATATATAAGCTGGCGGGGCTATCTGTCTTTCCGCCAACCCGTTCATCGGCACCGATGGGAAATTGATGCACGCGCCATCGCCAACGGATGCACGGATATTTCTTGACATTCCATTTCTTGTCACTGACTATTGTGACAGCTTGACCGGTATCGTCGGCATGCAGGTACTTGTTTCCGTTCTCTTCCTGGACGATGTATGGAACCTGTCCCTCCTTGGCGTCTTTGATCGGCCGGACTTTCAGGTTGTCTATCCATCCCCAATTTTTCGGAAACTGTCCCGTTACAGACGATTGAAAATCTTCAAGAACGATCGTTGTTTGCGAGTTGGGACTGTAAAATGAAGTCAGAGTTGATACCAACGTGAGAAAGGATAAGAGAACTATGTGCATAAAACCTCCATCAGCCTATACTGGTAAATGCGCAAATTGGCATTGCGGTAACTTAGCGGAAACCCGCTTTCTTGAATTTTCCAATTCCAAAAAAAGAAACCAATGGGACAACGGTCAGATAGATACCCAGAACTATGAATACAAGGGGTCGATTTCCAAAAAAACACAGGATGGTAACATAGAAGGTCCGAATGTCTCCTTTGAATAGCGGAACATATTTCTTGAATGAGGAGGATTGTTTTTCGCCAACCAGTTTTAGGTAGTCGACATAAAGGACTTGTCTGCTGGAATACCCTGTAGTACGCATATAGGCCTGCTCATAAAAAGTGAATCCGAGCGTCCAGGTCACGCAGGCAGCTGTTGCGGACCAAAAAAGAGGGTTGTTATCCGTGCCCAACATAATTCCCAAGAAAACGAATGGCAGAATGAAGCGAAGATCGTCGATAATCATATCGAAGCGTCCGCCCTTTTCGGTTTCATAGTTTCGGATACGAGCTACCTCTCCGTCACATCGATCCAGGATTCCGGCGGAGAACTGCCAAATAATTGCAAAACTCATCAATGCCCAAGAAGCAGGGATCAGCAATAGGGAGGAGGAGGCAAGAAAGAGCAACAGGGATGCATTGCTGATCGTGTCAGGGGCGACTCCGTGATTTGCAAGCCAAAATGAAAGCGGCCTGGAAAACTTGCTGTTCACCGCCTTGGAGAATTCACCGCTGATCTCCTTGAAGGCAACCTTCCAGAAGAAATCCTTCACCTGTTGTTCTGGAACGGGTGATTTAACTGGCATCCACCAGGATAGACCAATAGGCTTGGTAAAGAGTCTGCCATTTTGCAATAGTTGTCTTGTTAAATCATCAAAATCCGAGGCTTCAGCGCACATAGAGAGGTCTGACGGATGGAGGACGATAAGAGGGCCGGCTATCAGGGGTCCAGAACCGATCTCAACAACCTTATCTCCTTGAATGTTCACCCGGATCCAACCCTTGGCCTTGAACATAACGGCGAACTTCTGGTTGACAGAGCTATC
>JAGQUY010000051.1:9766-9927 GCA_020438245.1 Bacteroidota bacterium | reverse complement strand
CATAAAGAAGCTACTCGGCAGTTTTCAAAAGTTGATTGAAGCAGGACACTCCCTTGTAGTTATTGAACACAATCTGGATGTCATCAAATGTGCCGACTACATTATTGATTTGGGGCCGGAAGGAGGAAACAAGGGCGGTACAATTGTAGCAACGGGAACGC
>JAGQUY010000051.1:0-9753 GCA_020438245.1 Bacteroidota bacterium | reverse complement strand
CCGAGTCAGTGCGTCGTACACGGGCTTTTATCTGAAGCCGTACTTGGCCGGTCACAGGAATTCTAGTTAAACAATTGACGCCCGTAGTCGGTCTTTTGGATCTTCAGATCCTGAAGAGATGAAGATCTTACCTGGATAATGAAGAAATAGCCTGCCGTCGGTCCGGTCGGTGTCCAATCAAATCGCATTTCCCAACAATGAAGTTCTCGTAGAAATGAGAAGCTCTGGCTGACGATCTTCTGCTTGAGGACATCGTAGCGTGCGGAATACGTGGCCTGCCAATTGGGCGTAATTTTCACATTGGCGTTAAGGTTGGATCCGAACGATTTGGTCGTACGGCTGGGGTTGGAGCGATTAATGTCATAATTCATATTCAACCGGAGAGACCACGGCACGTTGACCGGCATCAATTTGGGCTGGGGAAGAAATCGTTGGTTGTATTCCTGCTGAAAAGGTGCGGAGGAATAATTTTGGGTGCTTTGTTCAGGCTCCTCCTGCCGGGCGGTAGCTCTGCCGTCGCCGCCTTCCAGAGAAAAACCGGAAGTGATGGACGCATTCACGAGTTTGGGTAGTTGACGAAATTTGTCGACTCGCCGGTTGAGCGTCTGGTCGTATCTGTAAAAATCATGCGTCAGGGAAAGGGAAAGGCTTAACCGCCTTGCCAAGTCCGGGCTGATGGAAACACCGGTCGAAAGATTGGACAACTTGAACTCCTGCGCTTCAAAATTATAGTTGATACTGTTTGTCCAGTTCAGCAGATCCATTTTTTTCAGTTTGACATCTTCGTCGGTTCCTGCAGAATCAGCCGATTCTGTTCTGAATTTGGCCTGCAACACGTGACTCAAACTGAAGCCCATGGAGAGCTGCCTGCCTTGGGGTGTGCCTCCGAACAACAACAGATTTCCGCCATATCGGTCAACACGGACCTTTTTCCCGGACGTGTCAGGAACAGACTCATAGTACCCCCATTGACGCGAAGAGAAATCCGGTTGATAGGTCAGGCTGACCGAGGGAGACATAACGTGTCGAAAAGTCTCAAGCCCAAACAGGTGAGGATTTGCTGTTCCATAAACCTTGGTGGACAAACCCACGCTGCCGGAAAACGTGTGTCGGGCGTAAAATCCCCGAACGGTGTCAGGCTGGATCGAGTTATCGGGAGCAACGGCGAAGTTCTCTTTTCTCCGATCAAACCATGTTTCCTGAACATTCAAATTGGGTGACACATTGAGATATTTAAAGACTTTGAACGGTGCATTGACGTTGATTAGATGGTTCGCGCCCAGACCAGAAACAACAGGCGCTTCTCCGGTGGCTTGGGTTTGTCTGAACAATGCATTCGTATTGATCGAATATCGAATCGTTTGATACCATTCGTCGGGCTTGTTTCTGTCCTTCGTCGATTTGGGGAACAGGGCGGCGCTGGACTTGCTGATATTTACATTGGGTGCGGTCAGATCACGCTGCCCGTTGTCCAGATTTCGGGACTGGGAAAAGTTGGCTGACAGGGCACCCCAGTCCTGTGTGTTATTGTAGCTTACATCGGTTCGAATCTGACGATTGAGCACTTGTTCTGGATTTATGCTGGTGAATTGATAGAAGTTCTTACTGCTCACATAATGAACGGTAGCATTCAAGTTTTCGTGTTCCGAAATTGTCTGATTATGGGCGGCGTCGATATTCCAAAGCCGCTGCTGTTCGCCGGTTATATAATTCAGAGCGGAGTACGAACCCTGGAAGTTCCCGGCATACTGGTATCGCTTGGCATATCGTGTTCCACCGTGGAACAGAAATCCCGCCTTGTCCAAGAAGTCGACCTGACCAAGTGCATCGAAGTAATCGTTGGGTGCCCAATAGTATCCGAAATTGCGTACCTGCCGACCCTCTCTCGGCGTTTCACTGTATATGGGCGGTGTTATGCCCGAAGCGCGACCCGATTTGTTTGGGAAGACCCCGAACGGAATGGCGAAGATAGGCACTTCATGAATGTGTAAAACCACGGGCTTGGCTACTATCTTGTCTTTGACGATCATTTTCATTTCTGACGTTTGAAAATAAAAATGAGGATCGTCCGGTACATCGCAGGTTGTGAACCGGCCATGGCGGATATACAAGGTGTTGTCTCCGATCTTTCGGATGTTCTCCCCGTAGTAATACCCGTCTTGAAGGTGAGTACGTCCCTTGACGACCCGCCCGCGACGGGTTTCAAATAGGTACTCCATTTCCATTCCCTCGAATTCCTCGCCGCTTTCACTGAAACGGGGTATCCCGCGCCAGCGAATGACTTGCCCCAGGGAATCCACAGAATCTGGAACTGCACTGGCTGTCATACGCTTTTCAAGTTGGTTTATGGTAATTACGGCGGCGCGAATCTCCATCCCCTGGTACCGAACCCATGCATTGCTTCTTAATGTAACGGTCGAATTATCGAGAGTGCCCTCGGTGGTGTCGGCCCCATAAAAAATAAGCGTATCGATTCCGGTGTTGGAACGGACGGAATCAGTCGTCTGTCGTGCTGAATCAAGGGCCAGTGCGCGGGAAATCAATAATGAGTCCGGGATTTGTCCGAATAGAGAGAACGGGAGACAACAAAGAAAAAAAGTGGTCAGGGTCTTCATGATTCAAGAAGGATGGTCACCGGTCCCCAATTTTGGATTTCTACTTCCATCATGGCACCGAAAATCCCTGTTTCCACGTGCATTCCCTGGCCCCGAAGATGGCTTATGAAATGATCGTACAGGGGTTCTGCCTTTTCCGGACGCGCCGCTTCTAGGAAACTCGGTCGCCTGCCTTTACGGACATCCCCATACAAAGTAAACTGAGAAACGGCCAAGATGGACCCACCTGTTTCCAACAGCGAACGATTCATTTTACCGTCCTGGTCTTCAAAAATTCGCAAATTGGTACACTTGTCCGCACAGATCTCCGCGACCTCAAGGTTGTCTGATTCCCGTATACCTACAAGAAGAAGCAACCCCTTACCGATTTCACCCACTGTTTTGCCTTCGACGCGTACAGCCGCCCTATTAACCCGTTGAATAACAATTCGCATGGCTACCAATAAAAATGGATTACCGGATCAGACATACCGGTAATCCATTTCATGTTTTTCCAGATTTTCAAATCGTGTCAGAAGAACCTCATGCCTGGCGTTTGTGCATCGGAAGGAATTTTCGCTCATTCGGGCCCGTATAAATCTGTCTCGGGCGGCCAATGCGCGTCTCTTTGGATTCCATCATTTCCTTCCACTGGGCGATCCAACCCGGAAGGCGGCCAATGGCAAAAAGAACCGTAAACATCTCCACCGGAAAACCGATGGCTTTGTAGATGATGCCACTGTAGAAGTCGACATTGGGATACAATTTCTTTTCAATGAAATAGGGATCCTTCAAAGCCGCTTCCTCCAACTGATGGGCAATGTCAAGCAACGGGTCGTTAATGTTAAGCTTGGATAAGACCCGGTCACACGTTTTTTTGATGATTTGAGCCCGTGGATCGAAATTCTTGTAAACCCGGTGTCCAAAACCCATCAGGCGGAAGTTGGATGTTTTGTCCTTAGCCTTGTCGATATACTTTTTGACATCGTTTCCATCCTCATGGATGTGTTTGAGCATCTGCAGAACTTCCTGGTTGGCACCGCCATGGAGCGGACCCCACAGTGCGCAAATGCCGGCTGAAATGGCCGCGAAAAGGTTGGCATGGCTGCTTCCGACCATTCTCACGGTCGATGTGGAACAATTTTGTTCATGATCCGCATGAAGGATGAACAACTGATCCAGGGCCTTTTCAATATCCGGATCAACTTCATATGGTTCGGCGGGTACTGAGAACATCATGTTTAAAAAATTGGCGCAATAACTCAAAGAATTATTCGGATAAATCATCGGCTGGCCGATCGATTTCTTGAAAGCGTACGCTGCAATGGTCGGTATCTTTGCAAGCATTCTGAAGATGGTCACTTTGATGTGATCGGGGTTCAGCGGATCGCTGCTGTCCTGATAAAAAGTGGATAACGAACAGGCAATTGCCGACATCAAAGCCATGGGATGGGCATCGCGTGGATACGCGTCATACAGCTTGCGCAAGGACTCGTGCAACATGGTATGCTTTGTGATGTCGTGGGAGAACTGCTCAAGTTGTTTGACAGAAGGCAATTCGCCGTACAATAACAGGAAACTTACCTCCATGAACGATGCATGCTCGCACAGATCCTGAATATTGTATCCTCGGTAACGAAGAATACCTTTTTCGCCATCCAAAAAAGTGATTGAACTGGAGCAGGCTCCGGTATTTCCGAAGCCGTTGTCCATTGTTATAAGTCCTGTGGAACTGCGAAGTTTTGAGATATCAATGGCCTGCTCATTTTCAGATCCGGTGATCAGGGGCAGGTCAAGCGACTTATCGTCGTACGTGAGTTGTGCTTTCTTGACCATGGGAACCTCCAAAAGGAATAGGTGTGACTTTAGGTCGTAGTAACGTGTGAAAAGATAAGAAAAGCCAACTCGTTTGGCAAGATGATTCGGATGTCCAGGTCTTAAAAAGGCGCTTTGATTGTCAGGCGGCAGGCAATTTGGTGGCGGCCGGATCGGTTGTGCGACGAATGGGCAATGTAATCTTGAATTCAGTACCCTTTCCGGGTGTGCTGTCGAAGTAAATGGTCCCTTTATGGGCTTCGAGGATTTTGTACGAGATGGCCAAACCGAGTCCGGTGCCCTTCCCGATGGGTTTGGTAGTAAAAAACGGATCGTAGACCTTGTTTTTTATCTCCTCCGGGATCCCTTTTCCGTTGTCTCGAATAGCCACCAGAATATTGTTGGTTCCCGCACTGGTTCGAACGAACACATCGCCCTCTCCCTCAATGGCCTGAAATGCGTTGACAAATAAATTCATCAAAACCTGATTGATGTGGCCCGGATTGCAATATACTTTTGGCAGTTCCCCATAGTTTCGATGAATCTTGACGCGTGTCTTGTACTCGTTCTTGAGAATGTTCAAGGTGCTTTCGATACAATCATGAATGGAAATTTCCTTGAAGTGCGATTCGTCCAAGCGACTGAAATTTCGAAGGTCATCCACGATTTTATGGGTTCGATCGACGCCTTCGTTCATTTCTTTGATAACCGTCGGAAAGTCATTCAGAAATCGCTCGAACTTTGTCGCCTCGATTTTTTGATCCAAGGCCTCCAACCTTGCGCGGAAAGATCGGTGATCCTCGTCCTGATGGTCTTTGAATTTTTCATAAAACTCAAAAAGCTCAGAGAACTGATAAAAAACGGACTGAACACCCGCAACCTGCTTTTGGAGCAGGGATAGGTTGGCCTTGATAAAAGTAATCGGGTTGTTTATTTCATGAGCTATTCCCGCCACCATCTGACCCAGCGAGGCCATCTTTTCGGAATGGACCAGTTGAGTTTGAGTCTCCTTGAGTTCACTGAGAATTCGTTCGACGGTTTCTTTTTGGACAATGAGTTCCTTGGTGCGTTTCAGAACTTTTTCTTCGAGCTCAGCTGTGCGCTGGTGCACGAGGCTGATTCTGAATTGATAAACTGTATAGATGGTAAGCCCGAGAAAGCAGGTGGAGAACAGGATAAACCACCAGCTTTTCCAAAAAGGGGTCTTGATGGTAAACACGGCGACGGCCGGTGTTTCGCTCCACTGTCCCAACCCGTTGGCCGCTATGACTTCAAACCGATAACTTCCGTCATTCAGATTCGTATATCGTACGGTATTCGTGGTCAAAATTTCAGACCATTCTTTGTCGAATCCGGACAATCGATAACGGTATCGCACATCGGTCTCATCCTTGAAAGAGGGTGCGACGAATTCAAAGGTCACATTATTCTCATCAAATTCCAGTTCGGGCGGTCTCAAGCGGAGTCGGTTCAAATCCAAATTTCGAACCGTGTGCAAATTGTAGTCTTCAACCGAAAAACGCGTAACAAATACGTTGGGCGCTGGGATTTCGCTGAACGTTCCGCCATTCAATGGGATAGCCGTCAGTCCGCCAACTGTGCCTGCCCACAGGGTTCCATCGGACTGGATCAGGGAGTTATGGGTGCTGATTTCGTTATCTGCAAGCCCCTGTTTTTTGGAATACATCTTGATCACACGGCGTGTCCTGGTGTCGAACAAATGCAGACCGTTATTGGTTCCTACCCATAACTCACCCGACCTAACCTGAAGGATGGCATTCACAGAGTTGTCATTTAACCCATTTTTCTTGCTGTACACATGAATCAGGGTATCAAGCCTTGAATCGGGATTCTCAATCAATTTGGAGAGTACAGCTTCGATGGGAAAGGCATACATGCCTTGTTCGCTACCAACCCACATCAGACCTGCATCATCTTCGCAAAGAGCGAGCGAAACCCGATCGGGAATTCCATTGAGTTCGTCTAGATGAACGAATTTCTTGTTGGCTTCATCCATCCACCCCAGTCCGCTGCCGATGAAACCGATCCAGATTCTGCCGGTGTGGTCCTCGCGGATACACCACGGGTTATTGCTGGGGAGTCCTTCTCGTGTCGTGTACATTTTGACACCGATAGCCCCATTACGATCTATGGTGACACACCCAACCCCGGCATCCGTTGCGGCAAACCAGATTCGACCTCTGGAATCCTGTTGGATGTCTACCACACGGTGTCCGCTCAGGTCAGGATAGTTGTACAGGTTTACGGAATAAAAATCTTTTATGCGGCGCGATTGTTTCAACAAACCTTCTATTTTTGTCGCGTGCCCCGGAGATGTATTGTGCGGGAAAGCCAAATGGCCGGCAGGCACCAGGATCTGGATATCATTATACGTGCCTAGCCAGACGAGACCGCTTGAGTCGACCAGTACGTCCCAGATCTCCGTGTGTGTTAGTCCTTGCTCCGTGGAATACGTTTGCATTCCCGAGTTCGGTGTTAGTAAAGCCAACCCGTTGGTCGTTCCGACAAAAATCTCTTTTGATGGAATAGAGGCCAGTGACAACACTGCGTCGCTGGGAAGACCATGGACAGAACGGTACGATACAAGCTCTTCAGAAAGCAATTTGGTAACGCCTTTTCCGAAACTGCCAAACCAAAAATTATTTTCCCGGTCTTCCATAATGGTATAGACCTGGTTGGACGGAAGACCATTGAGAATGGAATAATTGGTAAACGTTAACGGCAGCACGGCGGGGTTGGTGCGGCTGACGCCGCCATCGGTGGCGATCCACAAGTAGCCTCTGCTGCCTCGGTAGAAGCTTCGAATGGAACTGTGCGGGAGTCCATGCGTTGCAGTAAAGTTGCTGATCCTGCCGTCCGCCATTCTGCTGATTCCTACGGGGGTACCAATCCAAAGGATGCCCGCCGGATCGGAGAAAATGGCCTCGATTCGGTTATTGATCAATCCGTTGAGTGTTGTCCAGGATTCCACTCGTGGCGTGTCATTCTCTCGGTCCAGCTGGATTTTACAAATTCCATGCTGTGTTCCTGCATAAATCGAATTGCCCGAATCCGTTTCAAGGCTCAACACAACATCGCTCAGCAATCCGTCGCTGGTCGTCAGATTCCGCCAGCTTTTTCTTGATGAATCCAGCAGGGTCAGCCCCGTACCGGTCGCAAACCATAAACGATTTTGACCGTCTTCAATAATAGCCCGGACAATTCCGCCGCCAATGGATTGCGTGGGTCCGATTTGGGCGTCATAATTGACAAAAGAATCTTGAGAAGTCAGGTAACAGGTAATGCCTTCGTCGGTTCCTATCCATAGTCGGCCTTCCCGGTCAAACTTGAGCGCTCGCACGACGCTGCTTGGCATCCCGTTTTCTTTGGTATAACTCTTCCAAGATCTACCGTCATACCGGCTTAACCCGCCGGCAGTTCCAAACCACATAAATCCTCTGGCATCCTGCTCAATGGAAAATACCTGGTTCTGGGCCAAGCCTTCCGCAGTGGAATACTGTTTCGTGAATAATTGTTGACCCGATATGGATTGCGTAACCATCCATCCGAGTACGAACCATAAGACTGATCGAATCAAACGCCCTCCGTTACGTATACTTTGAAAGATGGGCAAAATTTGGAAACCCCGCAAGCTGAACAGCGTGGTTTTCGTGCCGCGCAGGTTGTTCGTCCATGAAGAATCAAAAGATGGGAAGTGATTGTCCAATCAGAAGGGTCGATAACTTTTTTCAGGTCACGCTCAATCTTTTCAGGTGAAGAAGATCGGGTCAATTGTAGCCGCCGACCAAGTCTCGCTACGTGAGTATCCACAACGATGGATGGTTTTTGATAGACATTCCCCAGTATGACATTTGCCGTCTTACGACCAACGCCGGCAAGCTGGGTCAGATCCTCCATTGTGGAGGGTACCTTGCCGTTGAATTGATCCATTAGCTTTTGGCAACACCCTTGGATGTGCCGTGCTTTGCTGCGGAAGAATCCGAGCGATCGAATGTCCTTCTCCAACTCTGTAACGGGGACCGACACGAAGTCTGCAGGAGAGTGATACTTGCGAAAAAGCGTCTCTCCGACCTGATTGACCCGCAGATCGGTACATTGTGCCGAAAGAATTGTCTTAATAAGCAGTTCAAACGGAGTATTGAACGACAATCCGCTTTTTGCGTTCGGGAACTCCCGTTTAAGACAGCGTACAATCTGACCGGCCCGCTGTCGTGTTTGACGGATAGACTCCATGAAATCCCGATGTTGGAAAACCGGCCTCAATATAGGAAGGAAACCCTCGTGGGTTCAACAATTAAAAAAACGGCTGATTCTATGATGACGAGGGCTGTGTCGGCGGGTCTTTGACTTCTTGGGAAAGGACTTCTACCTGGTTTTGATTGATAAGTTCTTCAATGTCGTCGGCACTGGTATCCCTGCTGTTGAACTTGACCGAGACGACTTTCGAGATGCCGGCTTCCTGCATCGTGATGCCGAAAATATTCTGCGCAGCTTCCATGGTCCGTTTGTTGTGGGTGACCACGATGAACTGAGTATCGGTCGAAAAGTCCTTAAGAATTTTGGTGAATTTGTCGATGTTGGTGTCATCAAGGGGCGCATCTACTTCATCCAGAATACAAAAGGGACTGGGTTTCACCAGATAGATCGCGAACAACAGCGCAATCGCCGTCAGCGTCTTTTCTCCGCCGGAAAGTAGCGCAATATGTTGGACCTTCTTTCCGGTCGGTCGGGCCAGAATATCTATACTTGCTTCCAGCGGATCTTCATGCTCGGCAAGTTTTAAGTCCGCCTCGCTACCTTCAAACAGGCTCGTGAAAATCTTGATAAAGTTTTCCTTGATCCGGTTGAAAACCTCCATGAATTGCTTTTGTGCCGTTTCATTGATGGTTTCTATGGTCTGCATCAATTGAGCTTCCGCCTCCAAAAGATCCTGCCGCTGCTGAACCAGGGTATCCAGACGTTCTTTTTCCACGTTGTATTCTGTAAACGCTTCCATATTTACTGGGCCCAACATCTTGATTTTTCGCCGAAGATCATCCACCAGAGTTTTGACGGCATCGCGATCAAAGTCTCCGGAGGGGGACTCCTCCGCAAGGTCACTTTCCAAGACCTCATCGATGGATTTCTCTCCTTCAGAGGATATTTCCGGAGAATCCGGAGACGGTTCCTCTTCAGCTTCTTCCGGTTTGGTCTCCGTGAGGGTGGACAACGAATCAAGGGAGTCCTTTGTCAGATCAAACTCGTAGTCGCGCTGTATTCGCTCTGTCAGACTCCTTATTTCGAAACGAAGGTTATTGTGTTCTTGCTCCAGCGTGTGTCGTGA
>JAGQUY010000050.1 GCA_020438245.1 Bacteroidota bacterium | reverse complement strand
TGTATGCCGGCGTTATTTCGGATTGGTTTGATTTCGAGCTCATGGGTTTATGTGCACAAACATATCCGGATGTCGAATTCGTTATCGTCGGCCCGGTGATCAATCCGAAAGTGCGCGGCATGGTTGAGGAATCCGGGAAACGCCCAAACGTTCATTTTATGGGGATGAAGCCTCATGACGTGTTGCCTTCGTACATTCGTGCGTCCAGACTTTGCTGGATTCCGTTCAAGAAAAACAGTCTCATCGAACGGTTCAGTCCGAACAAGCTTTTTGAATATGCTGCGGGCGGACGATCGGTAGTCACATTGGATTATACGAAGGAAATTATCGACCTTTCGTCCATGGTCTATGTGGCAACCACCGCACAGGATTTCGTGCAAATGGTCGGCGACGGAATTACGGCCCCTCCCAAAGAAAGCAGCCTGGTCGAATTTGCAAAGGCGAATAGTTGGCGATCCAAGAGCCAGGAGTTCGCCGAGACGATAACGCGTCTGAAGGAAAATACTCATGCGGTTCTATAGCGTTTTATTTCTCTTTTTTTTCAGTGTGTTTCTGCTGACCAGCGGCGGTCGTATCGCGTCGTCAGACGAAACGGCGTTTTTTCTTGAGGCGCAAAGTCTTGTGGAACATGGCACGCTCGCTATTCCCGACAGCGTGGTTTCCAACGGAGTGTACGGCCAAGACGGACGGTTTTACGTGGGAGGCGGGCTTGGCTTCACATTGATCGCAATGCCTTTTTATCTACTGGGAAAACTGGTTACAACGGCAGTTTCAGTTGCTCCCGCTGTTGAAATCTTGATTCACAAAGCTTGCTTTTCATTGACCAATCAGATTATTTGCTCTCTTATCGGATGTATTTTTTTCTGTCTTTGCCGGCACTTTGGATATGCGGCCCGGCTATCGTTCTTCCTAACCTGCGCGCTGTTGTTTACGACTAATCTTTTTCCGTATTCCAAATCGGCGATGCGCGAACCGTTGCTCACTCTAACACTGGTGCTTGCGTTCTACTTTCTGGTTCGATACAGGACGGATCGCCGAAGCATCAATCTTCACGGGGCCGGCTTTTCGTTGTTTCTCCTGATCAATACAAAAGTCTCGATGTTGATTGTGCTGCCCGTCTTTGCCTTCTACTGGTTGAGTATTTTTGAAGAGACCCGCCGCTCGGCTTTTCCCGATTGGCGGTTACTGAAAAACCCGGTCTTTTGGAGACACAGTTTGCCGTTGCTCGGATGGCTTCTGTTGGCGGCGGCGGTCATTTTGACCGTCAACTGGATTGAGTTTGGAAGCTTCTTTGCATCCGGATATACCAGCAAACCCCAGCCTTTTACAACGCCGTTGTTTACCGGTCTGTACGGATTGCTGCTCAGTCCGGGCAAGAGCTTCTTCCTCTATGCACCGGTCACCGTACTCCTATTCTGGTCATGGAGGAACTTCCGTGACCGGTTTGCAGCCGAATTTATCTTTATTGCCGTGTTGGCGCTTGTCCTGCTCGTGCTTCATGCAACGTATTTTGCTTGGGCGGGGGACGGTAGTTGGGGACCCCGGTATTTGATTCCGTTGCTGCCGTTTTGTTTGCTGGTGGTCGGTGCTCGCTTCCATTTTATTTTGGAACAAAGTGGAAAAATCTTTAAATTTGCCGCTCTCTTGCTTGCGTTGACCGGAGTGATTATCCAGATCGGAGGATTGAGCGTCTACTATGGATCGTATCTCAGATACCTCGGCGAATTCCCATACACCCGATCGTTTGAAGATCCGGAATTCATGGTGAAGAGCCATTTTGTTCCCGACTATTCGCCCGTCATCGGACACTGGCGTCTTTTGGAAATATCGTTGGAGAAGGAGTGGGCCGGTTTTCAACCGAAGCTTGCGCTGGAAAAAAGTCGTGAGCGACTTCCCGTAAAGGATCCGGCAACCCTGGTATATGCCATCGACTACTGGTTTATGTACGCGAAGTATGCAGGAATTCCGAATGCGTTTATCTGGTCTGCATTACTCCTGCAAATGTTCTTTGTGGTTCTTTTTGGAGCATGGAGCTTGAGTGCCATTCGGAAGGATAGGTCCCTCGTTGGTTAGAATCCTGGTCATTGTTCCAGCCTTCAATGAGTCGATGAATATCGAGCGGGTGGTGCGTGAAATCAGGGATGCGGCCGTAACGTTGCATGACGCTACTCTGGATATTGTAGTCATCAACGATGCATCGACGGATTCAACGAAGGAGGCAGCGGAAAGAACAGGTGCGCTGGTTATTGATTTACCGTTCAATTTGGGAATTGGAGGAGCGGTGCAAACGGGTTTCAAGCGTGCAGTGGAACATGGGTATGACATCGCTATCCAAGTGGATGGCGACGGTCAGCACAACCCGGAGTTCATCGGACCTTTGATTGCGCCCATACTGGCCGGAGACGGAGATCTTGTTATTGGATCAAGGTTCTTGGATACGTCATCGGGATTTCAATCCACTTTTATGCGCCGAATCGGTATCCGGATTTTCCAAATGCTCAATTCGCTGATCATTCGACAACGGATTACCGACAACACGTCCGGGTTCCGGGCGTATCGCAGAGAGGTCATCGAGTTTCTTGCGGAGCAGTATCCATCGGACTACCCGGAGCCGGAAGCGGTTATCGTGTTGGGTCTTCGCAGGTTTCGGATGGTTGAAATACCGGTGGTCATGCGCGAACGACAGGGAGGACGCTCGTCGATTGGGTCGGCTGCTTCGATGTACTATATGACAAAAGTATTGTTGGCAATCATCGTCAATATATTCAAGAACACCGGAGACCGATGAACGAAACCGTGGAAATCTGGAGAATTCAGGCCGTTGCGGTGGCGGTCAGCCTCGCAGCCATGATATTCATCTTTGAACTCATCCGAAGAAAAAAACTTCGTGAAAAATATTCGCTGATCTGGTTCCTTGCCGGTACCGTTATGATTATCTTATCCGTCTGGCGGGAAGGTCTTGATCGGCTCGCGCACGCCCTGGGGGTCGGATATGCCCCGGCATTGTTGTTTCTTGTTGCGCTCTTTTTCGGTATGATACTACTGATTCACTTTTCGGTGGTTATTTCCGACCTTTCCGAAAAAAACAAAACACTGGCCCAGGAAGTTGCTTTGCTCAAGGCAGAGCTGAAGAACCTGCAGAAGAACTAAAAAATAGGAGAACAGTGGAAGAAGAGTTACTTAACGTCAGAAAGGATAAAGTTCAACGGCTTAGGGAACTCGGCGTCAATCCGTATCCGTATCGGTATGAACGGCAGCATACGTCCCGGCAGCTTATCGACCACTTTGAATCGCTGGGTATCAGCGATGACAGCCGTCTCAATGATCCCGATGTTCCGCGTGTGCAGGTTTGCGGTCGCATGATGTCGTTTCGCACCAAGGGGAAGACGTCGTTTGCCCATCTGATGGACCCTGAAGGCAGAATTCAGATCTACGTCCGCAAGGACATCGTCGGCGACACGTCCTACGAAGCATTTAGTAAGAATTACGATATGGGCGACATCATCGGAGTACGGGGTGTTCTATTTAAGACGCACAGCGGCGAAATCACCGTCAAAGCCGAGGAAGTCACCCTGCTTTGCAAGAGTATACGTCCGCTTCCCATCGGGAAGGAGCGGACCCTGGAAGACGGTACCATTGAGCGATTCAGCGATGTGGAGGATGTGGAATTTCGATATCGTCAGCGCTATGCCGATATGATTGCACATCCGGAAGTGCGGGACGTTTTCATAAAACGTTCGAGAATTATTTCTGCCATACGGAGATTTCTTGATGAACGTGGCTATCTGGAAGTGGAAACGCCCGTATTGCAGCCCTTGTATGGCGGGGCTTCTGCCAGGCCGTTTGTCACCAACCACAACGCTCTCGATATGAAGCTCTATATGCGGATCGCGCTCGAACTGTACTTAAAACGGCTTATCGTGGGCGGGATAGACAGGGTATACGAAATCAGTAAAATATTCCGCAATGAGGGCATGGACCGGTTCCACAATCCTGAATTTACCATGCTCGAATTTTACGTGGCGTACTCCGATTTTTATGATCTCATGGATTTGACCGAAGAGATGCTTGGTTTTGTTTGTCAACAAGTCCACGGGACTCTGGAGATTGACACGATGGGTCACCGGGTGAATTTTGCGCCGCCGTACGCGCGTTTGTCCATGTTCGAAGCCATCCGGCAATACGCGAACGTCGACGTTTCCGGTATGGAGGAGTCTGCTCTCAGAACGTACTGCAGGGAGCAGAGCATTGCGACGGAAAAATCCTGGGGGCGTGGTAAACTGATCGACGAGATCTTCAGCGCCAAAGTGCAGGATCATTTGATACAACCGGTTTTCATAACCGAACAGCCGCTGGAAATCAGCCCGTTGGCCAAAAAGCACCGATCCAAAGAAGGAGTTGTCGAACGCTTTGAACTGTTCATTCTCGGCAGCGAATTGGCCAATGCATTCAGCGAACTGAACGATCCGGTGGATCAACGGGAACGCTTTGAAGCTCAAATGGGGATGCGTGCTCGGGGAGACGAAGAAGCTCAGATATTGGACGAAGATTTTCTGCGCGCCATCGAATACGGCATGCCGCCGACCGCCGGCGAAGGCATCGGTATCGATCGTTTGGTAATGATCCTGACGAACCAGGAATCCATTCGCGATGTTTTGTTTTTCCCAACCATGAGACCGGAGTGATATGAGCTCACTCAAGAAACTGGTCGTTGCCGTTGCCGGATTTTTTCTGATTGATAAAATCGGCAGCAGAGTATTGTTCTTCTTCTCCGGCATGGGAGAATCGATGATTCTGCTGTATAATAGTCTCAAGAATCTGAAATACGTGCATCGCGACCGGGCTCTGGTTTTGGAACAGATGGTTATTGTGGGAGTCAACTCTATCCCGCTGGTTATCGTAACGGCGACATTTGCCGGAATGGTATCCGCAGTACAAGCGGGATATCAGTTGCAAGGATTTGCAAGCCCTCAGATGTTTCTCGGCTCAGCGACGTCGCGGGCCATTACGATTGAACTCGGGCCCGTTCTGACCGGCCTGGTGTTGTCCGGGCGCTTTGCGGCCTCCATTGCTGCCGAAATCGGAACCATGAAGGTTACTGAGCAAATCGACGCACTGGAAACGATGGCTATCGATCCGGTACGATACCTCGCGACACCCCGGCTGCTTGCCGGCCTCGTAATGATGCCCGTGCTGATTGTTTTTGCCGATTTCATCGCGATTTCCGGTTCCATGTTCATCGGTTATCTGTCGATGGATGTGGATCCACAGGCGTTCCTTTCAAGCGTCCAACGCTTCATGGAACTCCGTGATGTAATGTCGGGTCTTGCAAAAGCGGTCCTGTTCGGCGCGTCAACGGCTCTGATCGGATGTTATGTCGGGTTCGCTACGGAAGGTGGTGCAGAAGGAGTCGGTCTGGCTACCATTCGCGCGTTTGTGCTGTCGGCGGCCGCTATTCTGGTCAACGACTATATCGTAGCCACGGTATTCCTAACCTAGGCATCCCATGATAGAAATAATAAATCTCCATAAGAATTTCCGTGACAAGAAAGTCCTGAACGGTGTGAATCTGGAAATTGAAAGCGGCAAAGTCACAACGATCATCGGACGAAGCGGCTGCGGTAAGAGCGTGCTGCTGAAACACATTGTCGGCCTCCTGAGGCCCGACGAAGGATCTGTCAACGTGGAGGGAGCCCGGTTAAGTGAGATGTCGACCAAAGAACTGTACCAAATCAGAAAAAGAATGGGTCTTGTTTTTCAAAACGGTGCACTATTTGACTCTATGAGTGTGGAGGAGAACATCAATCTTGGCCTTCGTGAACACACCGATCTTTCAGAAGCCGATATTTCCACAAAGGTCAGCAGTCTGTTGGATATGGTTGGGCTTCCCGGAATAGAAAAATACAGACCATCAGAGTTGTCAGGGGGCATGAAAAAACGGGTTAGTCTGGCGCGCGCACTGGCAATGGACCCGGAATACGTGCTTTACGATGAACCGACAACCGGTCTTGATCCTATCATGTCCGCGATTATCGACGATCTCATCATCCGCCTGAATGAACAGCTGAAAATAACTTCGATCGTTGTTACCCATGATATGCGAAGTGTTTATACTATTTCCGATCACGTCGCAATGCTCCACTACGGGGTCGTTCGATTCAACGGTACGACCCGACAGCTCAAAGAAACGGACGACGAGGTTGTCAGGCAGTTTATCGAAGGAAATATCTTGGGACCTATTCAGCCGGTTCTCAAGGACGGGCGCTAGTTTCCCAAGCCATCCAGCGCTTCCGCAAATTCCCCTATTATAGATTCAATTGTCTCAATGCCCACGCTAACCCGTATCAATCCGTCCGATATGCCGATTTCTTTTTTTTCTTTCGGCGTCATGAAGAAATGCGAAGAATAAGAGGGCACCAGAACTGTAGTTTCTACACCGCCTAGGGACGGGATCAGGCGTATGTTCCTGAGGCTGGCTATAAAGTCATTCACCGCGTCTTTTCTGGAATCGATTTCAAAAGCCAGCATGCCGCCGAAATGGTTCATTTGTTTTCTTGCAATCGCATGGTTGGGAGCATCGGCTAATCCGGGATAATAGACCTTTTTTACTGAAGGATGACCGGTGAGGAACTCAGCCAAGTAGGCCGCGTTCTTGTTGTGAATGTCCATTCGAATCCCCAGCGTTTTTAGCCCGCGTTCCAGTAAAAAGGCGCTATTTGGATCCAGTACGGCTCCAGCGTACGTGCGATACCGTTTGATTTTCTGGAGAAGTTCCGCATCCCTTGACATCACCACACCTGCCGTAACATCGTCATGACCTCCGAGGTACTTGGTTGCGCTGTGCGTCACCAGATCGACACCCAGAGTCAGAGGCTGCTGGTTGATGGGGGTTGCGAACGTGTTGTCCACAACGGTTGTCAGTTGATGCGATTTCGCAAAGTCAACCACCGACCCGATGTCCACTATCTTCATCGTGGGATTAGTGGGTGTTTCAAAAAAAATGAGCTTCGTTTGATGGGTACAGCAGTCTTCCAGATGTTTGGCCGGTTGATCGACGAGATTGACAAAGGACACCTTGATTCCCCACGGCTCCAGGAATTCTTTCAGCTGAACGGCCGTTCCCCCATACAAATCCCGTCCAACCACGACATGATCCGTCGGACGCAGCAGTGAAGAAAAAACCGCAAAGCTCGCTGCCAGACCGCTCGAAAAAAGTACAGCCCCAGCAGCCTGTTCCCACTCAGCCAATGTTTGTTCGGCGGCAGCCAGCGAAGGGTTTGCTATACGGGAGTAAATGTAATCCGACGTACTTCCGTCGAACGCCGCGATCATCTCGTCCAGTGAATCGAAGCCAAAGACAGACGATTGGTAAATTGGGGTAACGAGGCTACGTTCTGCAGGGTGTCCTTTTTTCATCATTGAAAGCGGTCTCCCAATTGAATGGAATATCCCCTCAGGAATTCCTGGGAGGTCATCCGTTTTTTTGAAGGCGGTTGCAGTTCCTTTATCCAGATTTCCCGGTGATCGCCACACACAACGGCAATTCCGGTCTTCGGGTCGACAACGGAAATGGTACCACTCTCGCCGGCACGTTGGGTCGTTGATACGGTGGTCTTGAAGATTTTATAGGTGACTCCATTCATCTCTGTGAAAGCCGCCGGGTAGGGGGATAGGCCGCGCACCAGATTATGAATTTGTTCTGCCGGTTTTGTCCAGTCTATGTGACAAGTATCTTTGAAAATCTTTGGCGCCACGCTGACCCCTGATTCGTCCTGTTTTACTGGCTTGGTTTGTTCGTCCGCTATCTGATGAATGGTGTCCAGCAGAGTTTCTGCTCCGAGCAGGGCCAGCTTGTCATGCAGGGTCCCCGCGTCATCTTCCGGAAGGACCGGTATGCGGCGCTGGACGAGCATCTCGCCCGTATCCACTTTCGATTGAAGAAAAAAGGTTGTTACGCCCGTCTCCGTGTCGCCGTTGATCAAGGCCCAGTTAAGCGGCGCCGCTCCTCGGTATTTGGGCAGCAGAGAGGCATGCAGATTGACGCTTCCGTAAGCGGGTATTTCAAAAACAGCGGGCGGCAAAATCTTGAAAGCAACGACCACAATCAAATCGGGATTCAGATTTCGAACTTGTTCTGCAAAGGAAGGATCTTTGACGGTTATCGGCTGCAAAATCGGCAGGTTGAATTCAAGGGCTCGGCGTTTGACCGGGGTGAAAGCCAGCTTTTGTCCGCGTCCCTTGGGTTGGTCAGGGCCCGTTACAACGGCAATCACAGAATGCCTGCTCTCGTGAATGGAGTTCAACGAAGGAACAGCGAAGTCTGCCGTTCCCATGAAGATGATGTTTAGATTCCTCATAGCCCGTAAATCTAACGCTTCTGGCGGATTAATCAAGTTGTGAACTGCATTTACATTTGATTTATCAGTTCAGATGGCTTACATTTCGCCTCTTCAAACGTACCATCGAGGAGATATGGCAGAAAAAAAGTCGAATACCGGCGTGGAATTCATGGATAAACTGGTTTCCCTCTGTAAACGAAGAGGGTTCATTTTTCAATCGTCAGAAATTTACGGCGGACTCAACGGATGCTGGGACTACGGGCCAATGGGCGTGGAGTTGCTGAACAATCTGAAATCGTCCTGGTGGAAATCGATGACCTATCGCGACAATGTGGAAGGGCTCGACGCCTCGATACTCATGCATCCGCGAGTGTGGGAAGCCAGCGGCCATGTTGAAAACTTCACCGATCCAATGGTTGACTGTAAAGAATGCAAAGCGCGGTTCCGCGAAGATCAAATCGACGAATCGTCATGCGGTAACAGAGCCTACCAGGGTCGAAAGGCCGTTAAGTGTCAGTTGGAAGGAAAATTCACATCGGCCCGGCAGTTCAATCTGATGTTTAAGTCGTACATCGGCCCCTTGGAGGAGTCAAGCGCGATTGTCTATCTTCGTCCGGAAACGGCTCAGGGCATTTATGTTAATTTTCACAATGTGAAAGACTCCACACGCCAAAAAGTGCCGTTTGGAATTGCTCAGATCGGGAAAGCATTTCGAAACGAAATCAACACCAAGAATTTTCTGTTCAGAACCAGAGAATTCGAGCAAATGGAGATGCAGTTTTTTGTCAAGCCCGGTTCGGATATGGAGTGGTTTTCCTACTGGAAAGAAGAACGTCGAAAATGGTACCTCGATCTTGGAATGAGTGCCGACAAAATACATTTTCATGAGCATGAAAAGCTCGCCCACTATGCATCGGCCGCTTTTGATATAGAATTCGAATTCCCGTTCGGCTGGGGTGAGATAGAAGGTATCCACAATCGAACCGGCTACGACCTTGGAAGACATCAGGAGTTTTCGGGAAAGAATCTGGAATACTACGATGACGAAGCCAAGGAGAAGTACATTCCTTTTGTGATTGAAACCTCGGCCGGCGCTTCACGCGGGTGCATGGCCTTTCTGTGTAACGCGTTTGCAGAAGAAGAGGCGCCGACAGGGGACGGAAAGGTTGAAACCAGAACCGTGATGAAGTTCCATCCAAAGTTAGCGCCGGTCAAAGCGGCAATTCTTCCGCTTGTCAGAAAAGACGGCATGCCTGAAATCGGCACCAAACTGTACGATGAGTTGAAAAACTCTTTCAAGGTTTTCTATGACGAAAGCGGAACGGTGGGCAAACGGTATCGTCGGATGGATGAAGTGGGAACGCCGTATTGCATCACAATCGACAGTGAGACGCTGCAAAACCAGACCGTGACCGTGCGGGAGCGGGACAGCATGAAGCAGGAACGGATCGCACTGGATGCCGTCAGGGCATTTCTCTTTGAGAAACTGGAAATGTAGTTGGATTTTTGTGGATTTTTTAAAACATTCGGTCGACTGGAATGGTACAAAAACGGATATTTTTCAATTGTCGGGTAATAACACATGAATGCAGATAAAGCAGACTTGAACGAACTTCGTATTGACCGTTCTGCAGGGGCCTATGAAACCTCATCCGGCAGGGGACCGTCAAAGATTTGGATTTTTGGCGGAATCGCACTGGTTCTTATCATTGCCGCCTTTCTTCTTTATCCGGCTTTTGTTCCGGCCAAGAGGGTAACGTTGACCACGGTAAATCTCACCTTTCCCTCCCAAGTGAGCGGTATTCTGACGGCCAGCGGTTATATAGTTCCTCAGCGAAAGGCCGCAGTGGCTTCCAAAGGAACCGGCCGGCTGGTTTATCTCAGCGTGGAAGAAGGCGATGTTGTGAAGAAAGATCAAGTGATCGCCCGTCTGGAGGATAATGACGTCCGTGCGCAGCTTGATCAGGTCAACGCCAATTTGATTGTAGCGCAGGCACAGGCGAAGGAAGCCGAGGCCGATCTGGAAAAAGCGAAAAAGGAGTACGAGCGAAGTGAACTGCTTTGGAAATCGCAGGTGTTGACCGATTCCGAGTTTGAAATCGTTCGGGCGCAGTACCAGTCGTCGGAAGCCAGGGTGAATTCAGCGAAGGCCAATATTGTTTCATTGGAAGCTGCCGTCCGGGGCGCGGAAGTTGCCATGGAAAACACGGTAATCCGGGCGCCGTTCGATGGAACCGTTTTGACGAAGAATGCAGACGTAGGGGAAATTGTCGCACCGTTCGCCGCCGGGGCCAATTCACGGGGAAATGTGGTGACGGTTGCGGATATGGGCTCGCTTCAGCTGGAAGCCGACGTATCCGAATCCAATATTGAAAGAGTCAAAATCAACCAGCCCTGCGAAATCATTCTGGATGCTTTTCCGGAAAGGCGGTACCGCGGTGAAGTTTGGAAAATCGTCCCAACGGCCGATCGTGCCAAAGCGACCATACTCACAAAGATAAAATTCATTGATATCGACAATAAAGTGTTGCCGGAAATGAGCGCCAAGGTTACCTTCCTGAGAGAAGCGATGTCCGACAGCGCGGCACAAGCCAAACCCAAGATGCTGATTCAGCAGTCAGCGCTGGTACAACGTAACGGCACCCATATTGTCTTCATTGCAAAGAACAATTCCGTTCTTGAAAAAGCAGTCGTTCTTGGCGAAAAAACCGGAGATCAGGTAGAAGTGCTGGGAGGATTGTCAGTGGGCGATCGTATTGTATCCTCGCCGCCGCCGGACCTGAAGGATGGTGACAAAATCGAAACAGCCAATTCATAGGAGAATCTCATGGCAGGACTTGTTGAAATCGAAAACGTAAGCAAATCGTACGACAAGGATGCGGAATCCGTTGCGGTGCTTGACAATATTACCCTGTCGGTGCCTGACGGGGAATTTCTGGCCCTCATGGGCCCTTCGGGTTCGGGCAAGTCAACGTTGCTGAATTTGATTGCAGGCATCGATCGTCCCAGCAAAGGGCGCGTCGTTGTAGGCGGTGTGGATCTGGGGTCGCTCAGCGAAACCGGCCTCGCGAAGTGGCGATCCACGCATGTCGGTTTTATTTTTCAATTCTACAATCTCATGCCGGTTTTGACGGCGTTTGAAAATGTGGAACTCCCGCTGCATTTGACCAATTTGCCCAAGAAAAAGCGATCAGAACACGTCGCACGGGTACTCGATATTGTCGGGCTCGGCGATCGGGTCAAGCACTATCCGAACCAACTGTCCGGCGGACAGCAGCAACGTGTGGCAATTGCACGGGCAATCGTCAGCGACCCGACCTTGCTTGTCGCCGACGAGCCTACAGGCGATTTGGACCGTCACAGTGCAGAAGAGATAATGACGCTTCTTAGCCGGTTAAATAAAGAACTTGGCAAAACCATTGTCATGGTGACCCATGATCCTCATGCCGCCGAGAAGGCCAATGTACAGCGGCATCTGGACAAGGGAACCCTTAGCTGACGGGAGAAATCGCCATGATGATAAAAATGATGACTCGAAATGCGCTCCGCCACAAGCTGAGGACGATCTTGACAATCCTCGGTATTGCCATTGCAGTCGGTGCGTTCGGGCTCTTGCGCACCGTGATTACTTCTTGGTACTCAGCGGTGGAAGCGACTGCCAACGACCGATTGATTGTGCGCCAGAAGGTATCCTTCATTTTTCCACTGCCGTATTCCTATAGGGAACAACTACTCAAAGTTCCCGGCGTGGAGGGAGTTACGTACTTCAACTGGTTTCAAGGTGTTTACAAGGACAAGTCGGAGTTTTTTCCGCGAATGGCAACCGATCCCGAAACGGTTTTTGACATTTACCCGGAATGGATTGTGACGCCGGAGGAAAAAGCGGCTTTTCAGAACGATCGAAGCGGATGCATTCTTGGCGTAGATATAGCCAAGAAGTACGGGTTGAAACCGGGTGACGTTATGAACATCGAAGGTGATATTTACCCCGGCCAGTGGCAGTTTACAGTTCGCGGTATTTATAAGCCGAGGTCAAATGCCGTGGACGGGACTCAGATGCTTTTTCATTGGGCCTACCTCGACGAACGCATGAAGACGGATATGCCAGGACGTGCCGGCAATGTTGGATGGTATTCGGTGAAGATCGGTAATCCGGACGAAGCGGCCGCGATATCAGAAGTCATCGATGGACTGTTCGCAAACTCGAGTGCGGAAACGAAGACGGAAACAGAACGTGCCTTCAACGAAGGATTTATTGCCGCCTACAGTGCTATCATTACCGCGATAAACACCATGGCCTTTATGATCATTGGAATCATTCTGTTGGTATTGGCAAATACCATGATCATGTCGGCTCGTGAACGCAATACGGAATATGCAGTGATGAAGACGCTTGGGTTCACGGGTAAACATATTTTCGCAGTCGTTTCCGGAGAGTCGATTTTTATCGCGATACTGGGCGGTTTGGCCGGTTATGGCCTGACCTTATTCTTTGTACAGGCCGTTGCCACTTTCGTGCCAAAGAACATGTTCCCGGTTTTTATTTTGTCTCCGGTCACCATAACCCTTGAGTTCGTTTTTGCCCTGCTGATCGGCTTATTGTCCGGTGTAATACCGGTTTATCAGTCGGTCAAAATGAAGATCGTGGATGGACTCCGTTATTCAGGTTAAGAAGGATTAAACGTATGGAATTCTTGATTCGATTGATCAGGCCGGCCGTTCCTTTCAAATATATGATGAGCGGATTCAGACGCCGGCGCCTCACAACTTTTATCACGGTGGCCGGTATCGCCCTGGTCGTTTTTGTCTTCACGGCTGTTCTCATGATGTCCAATGGAGTGGAAGAAACTCTTTCAAGCGGGGGCAGCGAGCGTAATGCGGTTATCGCGCGCCGTTCTTCACAAGGAGAAATCAGCAGCATCATAGACGGCAACACCATCCATGTAATCAAGACCCTTCCGCAAATTGCAACCGATTCAAAGGGAACTCCGCTTATTTCTGCAGAACCTGTCGTTGTGATCAATCTGGACAAGGTAGGCGGCGGATTAAGCAACGTCACAGTACGCGGTGTGGATCAGACGGCCTTCGAACTGAGACCACACGTAAAAATGGTGGAAGGCAGAACCTTTGACCCCGGATCAAGAGAGGTGGTCGTCGGGGTTGCTCTGACGAAGAGCTTCTACGGTGTAAGCATTGGAGAGAAAATCAAGTTTGCCAATGATTACTGGACAATCGTCGGAATTATGGACGGTAAGGGAAGTGCCTTCGAGTCGGAAGTTTGGGGAGACGCCACGCAACTTCAGGCGGCGTTCAATCGGGCCAACACCGTGTCGACCATGACCGTGCGAATGAAGGACGGCGTTCGAATCGAAGATTTCAAGAAGGCCTTCGATGAGGACAAAAGGTTGAATCAGTTTGAACCCAAGTCTGAGATCAAATTCTACAAAGAACAGTCAGAGGCTCTTGCCATTTTTATCAATGTCCTAGGAATCGTTATCACCATCATTTTCAGTTTTGGAGCAGTTATCGGAGCCGTCATTACCATGTACACCGCTGTTGCCAACCGGACAACCGAGATCGGCACACTCAGGGCATTGGGATTTCGGCGAAGAAGTGTATTGTGGAGCTTCATGCTGGAAGCGATCCTTATATCGGGGGTAGGCGGGATGCTGGGCGTGCTGCTCGCTTCCTTTCTTGAATTCTTTTCAATTTCCACCATGAATTTCAATTCTTTCTCGGAGCTGGCGTTTTCCTTTGCCCTGTCCCCGGGTATAGTCATCGGCTCTCTGATCTTCGCCGTTTTTATGGGAATCCTTGGAGGTTTCTTCCCGTCGATTCGGGCCGCGCGATTGAAAATCGTCGACTCGCTCAGAAACGAATAAGCCCCGACCACAGAGATTATAAACCCCGTTTCTTTAGAGCGGGGTTTTTTATTTCTTTTTGCACAGAATGGCCATCATGGTTGTAAGTTTATTACTCCGGATACTACTCTCACAGTACTGATAGGCTCGGAGGATTTATGAATAGGCTCGTCTATCTGGTTTGTTTACTTTTGGTTGCTTGCGAAACGCAGCATAGCCCGACACGAGGGGACCAACCGGATTTCGGTGAACTTCCTGCAGCAGGTAGGAGGATTATTGATGCCAACAACTGGCGAGTTGTGGTGTCCCCGGATGGAAATTGGGGGTATGATCCGAGAGGTGAGATTCTGGGGATTTATGGCGGCGGCGCTGAGTTTCCCGCAAATAG
>JAGQUY010000004.1 GCA_020438245.1 Bacteroidota bacterium | reverse complement strand
AATTATCCGAATCCATTCAATCCGTCTACGACCATTCAGTTTGAATTGCCGGTGGAAGCACAAGTCACTCTGAAAGTCTTTAATATTATTGGCCAGGAAATTGCCACATTGGCGGATCGCCGATTTGGTGGCGGCGTTCATTCTGTTCAATGGAACGGATTGAACAAATATAATCAGAACGCTGCAAGCGGAATCTACATCTACCGTCTCATTGCCGTCCCGGCGAATGCCAAAGACCGGTTTATCCAGACAAGGAAGATGATGTTGCTTAAGTAGATCTCAGCTTTTCAAAGCGAAAGGGAGCTGTCATACGACAGCTCCCTTTTTTTTTAGAGTTTGCTGCACAGAATGTCGGACAGTACCGATAGGTTTCCCCCCTGCAAACGGTTGTTTTTACCCCTTCGTTGATTGTTTAATTTTGTCCCTTAGGTACGCGATAAGACCGGGGAGGATAGAAAGAAAAACTATCATCAGAATAACCAAAGAGAAGTTGTTTCTCACAACATCAAGATTGCCAAAGAAATACCCCGCGTAGGAGAGCAGGGAAACCCACAATACTCCACCTGCAATATTGTAGATCAGGAACCTGTGGTAGGTCATGGTTCCGATACCAGCAACGAACGGGGCAAATGTTCGTATGATCGGCATAAAGCGTGCTATGACGATTGTTATGCCTCCATGCCTTTCATAGAACTCATGTGTTCTAATCAGGTGATCCTTATTGAAGAACCGAGACGATTCAAAATGAAAAACTCTTGGGCCAATAAATTTCCCGATGGAATAGTTGGCCGAGTCGCCGGCTATTGCAGCAATGATAAGCAGCCCAACCATCAAGTGAACGTCAAGGACTGTTGTTGAGGCCAGCGCTCCGGCCGCAAACAGGAGGGAATCGCCCGGCAACAACGGAAATATAACGACGCCGGTTTCCAGAAAGATGATACCGAAGAGGATGACGTAGATCCAAGGGCCGTAGTGAATTGCCACTTCGGCCAATCGTACATCCAAATGCAAAAATATGTCCAGAGCGTCTTTTAGTAGTTCCATTTGTGGTCCTCAGGTGGTTAAGAACATGCGCATGAAGCGAAGCGTGTCGGCGAAGTGCTTGATATGACTCCCGCCGTCGTGATATACGGTCGGGATATCTACAAATCGAATGTCGGCGCCCTGCCGGGCAAATTTGATTAATAACTCGGATTCTGTTTCGAAATGACTTGTCTTTAACTGGACCCGCTCGAGGGCCGCTGGCTTGATCAGTCGATAGCCGGACTGGGTATCCGACAGTTCGAGCCCTGTTTTCAAGGATAGCATCCTGGATGTGAGGTAATTGGAAAGCCGTCTTATTGCGGGCATGGCACGGCTCAGTTGGCGCTTACCTATTATAAGATCAGGTTTGTTCTGATCATAAAGTTGCAGGAAGTCGACGATAGACGGAGGTGGGTGTTGGAGATCAGCATCCAAAGTCATCAGAGCATCAATCTGCAAGTCCCGTGCGACTTCAAACGCTGTCCGTATCGCGGCACCTTTCCCGAAATTCCGTGGATGGGTGATGGTGCGGATGCCTAATGTCATTGCGATTTGGGCCGTTTGGTCGGTGCTTCCATCATCAACTAAAAGAACTTCAAAACACCAACCGACTTGTTCGAGCATCACCGATTTGATTTCGTTGACAAGTCCGGCCAGGGTCTTATCGGCATTGTACGCGGGTATGATGATCAGCAGGTTTTTCATGTCACCTTGAAGTGAAAAAACCCTTTGCGTGGCAAAGGGTTTCATTGGTACACCCGTAGGGATTTGAACCCCAAACCTTCTGATCCGTAGT
>JAGQUY010000049.1 GCA_020438245.1 Bacteroidota bacterium | reverse complement strand
TCCTGCATGGTTTCCGCCCAGTAGTCCATCACGTGCTGATATATGGCGTACTTGTCCGTCAATTTACGGTTGGCGTATTGTTTCAATAGCTTTTCAGCAATGTGTCTGATCTCCTGCTTGGGGTGCAACCCTCTATCCAAGGCCTTGCAATAGACAGTGATTTCGGTTTTCCATTCGGTATACACCTTTTCCATTTCCTCACTAAAGGCCGTAAACTCCGGATGGTGGTAAATGGTGTTTTTGATTTCTTCGTTAGCAATATTGAGTTGGTAGTAGTTAGGTCTGCCCTCCACCTTGCTGAACAAATGTGCTTTCATGGAAGGATAGACGTCCCAGTATTTACTCAATGCATCCACATCTCCTTCAGGAATACCGCCTTGCAAGTGCGCTTCAATATCCTGAATATCTTCCGGCTCCTGGCTGTCAATGTAGCGTGGAATGTTCAGATTGTAATCGTTCTTAGGGTCAGCTATTTCCGAAATCGGAATTTCACGGGCGTACTTAGGGTCAGTTGAAATTTTCTTATTGAAGGTGTCCACAATCTTGTGGATGTCCTGTTCACGCAAACGGTTCTTGTTGCCGTCTTTGATGAATCCCTTACTGGCATCAATCATGAAAATACTCTTACGCCCGGAAGCACCTTCTTTGTCAATGATGATCAATGAAGCAGCAATGCCTGTACCATAAAATAAGTTAGGCGGCAATCCGATAATCCCTTTGATGTAGCCCTTCTGAATAATCTTCTTGCGTATTTCTGCTTCTGCATTTCCTCGGAACAAAACCCCCAATGGCAAAACGATACATGCTTTTCCTTTTGATTTGAGCGATTTTATCAGGTGAAGCAAAAAAGCAAAGTCGCCCCTCTTTTTATTTTTTATTGAATAGCCTTCAAAGCGTTTATAAATGTCGTTTTTGGGGTCAAGGCCATTCATCCATTTTTTATAACTGAAAGGAGGATTGGCCACTGCATAGTCGAAGGTTTTGAGTTGTCCAGTGCTATAATCGGTAAACTCAGGAGAAGCCATCGTATTTCCTTGCTTGATGTCTGCATCTGCGAAATTGTGTAGCCACATGTTCATGACCGCCAGGGCACGGGTGGCATTGTCGTTTTCCTGTCCGTAAATGGTGATGCCATGGGGCGCAAGGTCAGCCGCTTTCAACAGCAATGAACCCGAACCACAAGTCGGGTCATAAATGGTCTGGCTTTGGCTGGCAGATTTGTCAATGCCAATTACCCGCGCCATGATGCGGGAAACTTCGGCAGGCGTATAGAATTGACCTTTGCTTTTTCCGCTTTCGGTGGCGAAGTGACGCATCAGGTATTCATAAGCATCGCCCAAAAGGTCATCGCCTTCGGCGCGGTTCCTGCCGAACTCGATGTTCTCGAAGATCGCCACCAACTTGCTGAGCCTGTCCACCATCTCCCGCCCACGCCCCAACTTGTCGGGATCGTTGAAATCCGCGACATCGATGACACCCTTGAGTCCATTGGCTTCGGCAAGGCGGGCGATGATCTTGTTCATCTTGTCCCCGATCTCCGCGTTCCCCTTGAGTTCCACCATATCGCCGAAACTCCCACCCTTGGGGACATCGAGCAGATAATCCTTTTGACTCGACTTCTTGTCGGAGACGTATTTCATGAACAACAGCACCAGGACATAGTCCTTGTACTGTGAGGCATCCATCCCGCCACGAAGCTCATCGCAGCTCTGCCAGAGGAAACTGTAAAGTTCTGATTTTTTAATCGGCATTCGAGGTCAACACATCCTTCATCGCATGGAAAATCAAATTCAAATCAAATCGGGGCACACTGTAGGTTCGCGTCCCACAACGCCCATTTTGGTGGGAGTCCAATGGGTTCGGATTCCGGCCAAGTAAGAATCTAAACTTGTCCCGTCTGGGATGCAACGGGAAAAACTGGATTGCCGGGATTCTGGATGCTGAGCGGTTGACTCCAGATTCATGGGAAATGTACCCACCAATAGATATTGTCGCCAAAGCGAGCAAATGCGACAAAAAGAATTTGAGTGGATTCACACTCAAGGAGCGAGTCCAAATGCTAGGGAAGAAAAGGTCTGTTGGGAAGGAGAAAGATGAGGGTCTGGGTCCATAAAAAGGTGATGGCCAATGGAATCGTGAGCAGTTGGTTACGGAGCCTTGACGATTTTGTGGCGAGACAGGAGCGATAGATTTCACTCGACTCTGTCCCATCTCCAATTTAGACTACCTTCTTCGGTCTTAGTTGTCTGCTTCTCAAGATCGTTTTTAGTTTGCTGTATTGAACTGAATGGAATGGCCAAGCAAGCGCTCAAACACACGATTGGAAACTGGGACTACAGCCAAGGATTCATCTCTTGGCCAAGCTTCCGTTCGGAAGAATACTCCGACTTCTTCCCAACGGGATCTTTTGACATCTACTGGAAAGACAAAAGAATAGCGAAAAGAGTCAGAGCCAATCACGATCTCCAAATCCTCGACCTTGGCAAAGAGGTGGTACAAAAGCACCTCGAACCTCACCAAGAATTGGTTTTGACCTGTGATGGATCGGTGGTCAGGATCTATCCTAAATCGAAGGAACCAGTCCAGGAATTCATTCCCGAAATAAAAGAGGAAGCCGAAATAGAAGACGGGGAAGGTTTCGAAGAAGATTTGGAACCCGAACCAGAAATTGATCCACCCATAGTCTCGAAACCTCAAACCTATTATCTGAGAGCCAACTCGCAGCGAAAGCCCATGCCCTCAGATCCATTTGAAGAAACCCGTGATGATGGCGGCGGAAAAAGTGAGAAGACGAAATCAAAGCCACCGGATAACCTTGACCTGGGTCCAGTAGTCTTAGGTGATTTGGAATCCAGAGGGATCAACCTTGAGTCGTTTCTAGTTGGAATATTCTGCATAGTGCTCGTCGTCTCTGGAATTGCGGTGGGTCTAGATGGAATTTCATTTTGGATTATTCCAGAGATTGCGGTGGGTATTATTCTGCTGGGGTTGGGTCTCACTGGTATTGTTTCATTCGGAAAACTCAAATCACATGTTTCAAAAGTCATCCATTCGTCCCAATACAGGCAACTCATGGAACGGGCCAATCAAGAGTATCTTGCGTCCCGTGGGAGGCTTCACCTGGTCCAGCTCACGGAGGCACGAAACGCGATCTTAGAAAAGGGCAAGAGATTGCAGAAAATAATGGCAAGCATTCCCAAGAATTCGGATGGCCACGCCAAGCGCTCCTTCGAGATTGAATTGAACCGGCTGAAGAGTCTTTATGAGATCGTTCAGGAACGAAAGAGTTCATTAGAAAAGATAGATCGAAAGGACTTTCTCGCAGCTCTGATGGGAAATAGATCGAAGGATGCTGAGTTAATCGCTTTCATCACAGGCGCGTTTCCATCCTGGCAGCCAGTTCCAGAGTGGTACAAGAAGATATTGGCGGAATTGGAAAAG
>JAGQUY010000048.1 GCA_020438245.1 Bacteroidota bacterium | reverse complement strand
TATTACGATTGGAAGCGGTAAAAAAGAAACAAAGCGTAAAGCCGATTGGGCTGGTCGTTTTTCAGAAAATAAAATCGGGAAATACTCATCTGAAAAAGAAAAAGACAGAGCGCTGACTTTTACAATCGACAGTGCAATTTTTAAAAATAAGAAAACAGATAGGGAAGACGAGAATCCAACTCTAAAAGTTGCGACAATCATCATCCCCCCCTGGCAGCCACCATGGCCCATTTTTGGTGATGAAAACCCGCCGGGTGTAGGTGATGTACAAAGTCGTTACAGCTCATCGATGATCAGGGCAACGCTTCAACTTTCTGCTGTTATGGCGCAGCAGGTGACGATTATTGGAACACTGATCGATGCAAAGATGCAGCTTGAGGTGCAAAGAAAAATGCAGGAGCTTCAGGCTCGGGCTCACAAGGATTATCACCCTAGTGAAGAAATATGCAAATACGGGACGTTTATCCGCAGCGTCGCAACGACGGAAAGCAAAATGGAGGTAACGAAATTTGCGCTCGACCGCATTTTGATGGACCAATATCTCGGCGTCAGAAACAACCATACAGCAGAAGGTAATGCGGTTGTCGGACAAAACATTATGAATGATCGTTTCGAAAAAACATATTGTGATCGAAACAACAATAATGCTGGTCTGGATTATATGTGTCAGACCGGAACAACAGCCGCAGATAAGGCCAGATATAACAAGGATATTGATTTCTCAAAAACGCTGGAATTTCCGCTGACCCTGAATGTCGATTTTACCGACGGGACAGCAACGCCCGATGAAGAAGACGTAATTTCGCTTGCACAAAATCTCTATTTCTCACAGATGTTTGAAGATCCAAAACACTTCAAGGACCCTGATAAATCGATTTTGGAAGTAAACCCATCCCTGCACTACAATACACGTAGCTATGCCGCGAAGATGAATATCGCCCATAACAGCTTTATTAACCTTGTTGCGATGAAAAGCGCCGCGCCAACAGGGCCTACAGGTCCATCCTTAACAGAGGATGCCGGGTGGTCATACATGAAATCCATGATGCGGGAATTCGGCCTGACAGACGCCGAAATCAACAGCTATCTCGGGGATCGCCCAAGTTATTACGCCCAGATGGAAGTTCTGACCAAGAAAATTTACCAAAGCCCGAATTTCTACACAAACCTCTACGACAAACCGGTCAACGTCGAGCGGATTGGCATCGCGCTGGACGCCATCACCCTCATGGCACAAAGAGATCGTTACGAGTCACTGCTCCGCCGTGAAATGCTGACATCCTTGCTGGTCGAGCAGGCCTTGGACAAGGAAGTCACCAACACCTCTGTCAACATGTTTGAAGGGATGCAAAAAGGGCAGCAATAAAGCCAGCCCGCATCCGCCATCCTCCAGATTGGCATTTTCTTTGCATTGTACACATTTAATCCCGAACGCTTCGCAAAAGCGGAGCGGGGAAGTGCGTATGATATGAGGAAGAAAAATGGGACTTGCCGGCCTGGATGCCGCCCTTTCAGGGCTTAAAATATACCAGAAGCAGATCGAAGTGATCTCGACCAACGTCGCAAACGTCGGCACAGATGGCTATACGCGGAAAATTTTGCCGCAAAGCTCGCAGGCCATTCAGGGCGAGACCGTTGGCGTAACCCAGGAAACAATCGTCCGCAATGTCGACAGCCGCTTAACCCGCGACCTCTGGACGCAGGTGAGCGCCGTAGGCTATTACGACGTGCAGGCAACGTACCTGAACCGGATTGACCAGTTCCACGGCGACCCTGCGGCAGAAATCTCCATCGCCTCGGAAGTCTCGAGACTTTATGACGCCTTCGCCGCCCTCGCAGACACGCCCGAAGACCAATTCCTGCTCTCCAGCACCGTCAGTCAGGCACAGGACACCGCAAAAAAGATCAACGATTTCTCGGACTACATCACAACCCTGCGCAACGACGCCCAGTCCGAAGCAAAATCAATCGTCGGTGATATTAATGACCTGTTGGTACAAATTGCCGACCTCAACAACCAGATCCGCTTCTCGACCGTATCGGGAAAAACCACAGCCGCTCTGGAAGACAAACGCGATCAGGCCGTCAAGGAACTGGCAGATGATATGGATATCAGCTTCTTCTCGCGCGGCGACGGCGTTTTGGTCGTCCAGACATCGCAAGGGATCGAACTGGCCTCCGATAAGGCGCAAACGCTGACGTTCCGCTCCACGCCGCTGTCTGCATCGTCATACTACCCGGACTCGGCGGCCGGAATTTACGTCGGAGATCCGGCGTCGGACCCCAGCGCGTTCGACATCACAGAACGCTCGATCGGTGGACGGCTCGGCGGTTTGATCGAATTGCGCGACGAGATATTCCCCAAGCAAATGGCGCAGCTTGACGAACTCGCACAAAAAATGGCGCTGCGCTTTGAGGAGCAGGGTCTGCGTCTTTTCACCGATGCATCGGATACGGTCCCCTCGGACACAGCGCCAGACCCGACGACGGACCCTCCAACAGCCGTAGGCTATGTCGGGTTTTCTGCAAAAATTCAGGTAAACAGCCAGATCGTCAACGATCCGACCTTGATTCAAAGCGGGACATATGGCGGCAACTTGCCGTCCGGCGC
>JAGQUY010000047.1 GCA_020438245.1 Bacteroidota bacterium | reverse complement strand
TCCCGCTGCCATCTGGGAAAACGATCCCGATGTCATCGGCGGGACAGACAAACTGGCCGGCGGTTCGTGGCTGGCCATGCATCACAATGGGCGCCTTGCAGTGGTGACCAACTTTCGTCAGGGACTTGCGGAAAAAAAAGACGCACCGACACGGGGGCTGCTTGTAAGTGATTTTGTAACCGGCCTGGCAAGCCCGGATAACTATTTGGAAAGACTCTCGCGGCGGGCCGGCGAGTACAACGGGTTTAACCTCCTGGTGATGAATCGTGACTCGTGCAGATACTATTCCAATCAATCCAATCAAATTGTCCCGCTTGCAAACGGTATTTACGGGCTAAGCAATGCCCTCTTGGATACTCCGTGGCCAAAAGTTCAGAGAGGGAAAAAAAGCTTCGGTGAATGTCTTCAACAAGGCTCATGGACTGCCACGGATTTACTGGAAATTCTCTCCGACGAAACCATGGCAGCGGACGATGTCCTCCCGGACACCGGGGTCGGTCTGGAGTTGGAACGACGATTGTCACCCATTTTCATCAAAAGTCCGCGATACGGAACACGTGTTTCGACAGTTGTTGCTATTTCCGATTCAGGGCACGTCACTTTTGTCGAACGAAGTTTTGATCCTGAGCGGGAGATTTTTTCGACACAGACCTTGGAGTTTGACCTTACCCGATGACCTACCGATCCTCGATCCTACTTCTTGCAGACGGCGCCCGCTACGATATTTTTGAGGATCTCCTGGAAAAGGGAGAACTTCCCAATATTCGTGAGCATATCATCGACCGCGGTGCGTATTCGCGCATGACATCAACCTTTACCAGTACGACCGGCCCGGCGTATGTTCCCTTCATGACCGGATGTTTTCCGGGCACCGTGAATATGCCCGGGATACGTTGGTTTGACAAAGCCGCATTCGGCAGCAAACCGTTCTGGAATCCACATCGCTTCAGGAGCTATTGTGGTTGGGAAATTATTTTTTTGAACGGAGACCTTCGTCCGGACAAACTCACGCTGTTCGAAATCTTTCAGAATCCTCTGAATATATTCAACCAGGTAAGTAGGGGTGCCCGATTGCAGTCCGGCTGGATTGAGCGAATCAATATTGCACGCGAAAAACGTCGAAAAAACTATGAACATTTGGATGATTTGGCGGCTCGACTTTTTTTCAGGAGATTCAAACCGGACACCGATTTTGCCTTTGTGGTATTTCAGGGCATCGACGGGGTGAGTCATCTGACGCATCCCCATCACGAACGGGTTATAGAAGGGTATCGCAGGCTCGATCGGTTTGTCGGATCCCTGGCAGCTGATCTGAAGAAAAGCCACAGGTATGACGATACGTTGATTGGAATTTGCAGCGACCATGGATTGACAGCCACGCACACCCATTTTGATCTGGCGCCCTACTTGGAAGAGAAATATGGTCTGAAGACGATTTCGTATACGAACATTTTTAGGAGCAAGCCCGTGGCATCGGTTCAGGTGTCGGGCAATGCCATGGCGCATGTTTACTTCAAAAATCGTTCGTGGATGCACCCGTGTTTTGAGGAGGATGTGGAGCGCCTTGCTCCTGGATTACAAGCTGCCTTGCTTTCGTACGACGCCATTGATTTGTTGATAGTACGGCGTTCCGGTTCAGAAATCGGAGTATACAGCAGGCGCGGGTCGGCGATTTTGTCAGAAAGCGACGGCGGCATACACTACAAGGTAGAAAAAAATGACCCGTTTGGTTTCGGACCGTTGCCCCAGACCATGACTCATTCCGAGTCCTTGGAACGAACGTGGGACACGAACTATCCGGACGCACTCCTCCAGATTCTCCAGCTTTTCAGGTCCGGGCGCACCGGCGATCTTATAGTTGTTTCCAATAATGGCTTTGACCTTCGTGAAAAGTGGGAAAATCCAGAACACAAGTCATCCCACGGCTCTTTGCATCGCGATCATATTATGGTACCCTTCTGCCTCAGTCATCCATTTACAGCGGGCCCCATCCGGTCTGCCGACGTCTTCCCGACCTATTTGAAACTGCTTGCCAAAACGATACCCAATCTCATTGACGGTATCCCCTTTTCCGGATTGGACTAACTTCCTCAAGATCTTGATCTGCCTCGTCCACGTCCTAATATGACCGGCGTCATTGGGAACAAGCCACATTGTGATTATTTTCACGTAAGACTTGGGACATATTTCCCTTGTCGAAAAAAAACGACCCTTAAAAGGGTTTAGAACATGAAGTTGAGTCGCCGTTCGCTTTTGCAGTTCGGCGCGCTTCTTGGAGTGACAATAGCAGGCGGCGGGCGCTCTGCTAGAGGCGGTCCGAAAAATATCCTCTCCGATGACCGGATGGGCGTTTTGGTCGATACAACCGTTTGTGTCGGCTACAGAAACTGTGAATGGGCCTGTAAAAAGGCTCATGACATGTCCACTTTACCCATTGAGACCTACGAGAATCGTGACGTGCTGGGTCAATTCCGGAGACCGAATCTGGAATCTTTGACGGTTGTCAATGAGTTTCCTTCTGACAAGCCAATACCCATTGACGTGAAAGTGCAATGCATGCACTGTGACCATCCGGCATGCGTGTCGGCCTGCATCGTCGGCGCCTTTTCAAAAACTGAAAAGGGTGCCGTGATCTGGGATTCGGACAAATGCATCGGTTGCCGGTACTGCATGGTGGCCTGCCCGTTCCAAATTCCCGCCTTCGAATACAACAAGCCGATTCAACCGCGAATCTTAAAGTGTGATTTTTGCGTGCATCGTACGGCGAATGAAGAAAAGCCGGCGTGTGTGGAGATTTGTCCGGTGGAGGCGCTTACCTACGGCCGAAGACACGATCTCGTCAAGGTGGCTCGTGAGCGAATTCGAAAACATCCTGCAAGATACGTTGATCATATTTATGGTGAACATGAGGTCGGGGGAACGTCCTGGCTCTATCTGGCCGGAAAAGATTTCAAGAAGATCGGATTTCCAAGGAATCTTGGAAACAATCCGGCGCCCGGGGTTTCAGAGTCTATTCAGCACGGTATTTTCGCCTACTTCATGCCTCCCGCGTTGCTGTATGCGCTGTTAGGAAGCATCATGTGGATGCGCCGGAAGATCAATCACGAAGAAAGTGCAAGTGATGGAAAACCATAAAGCACAACCTCTCAACCGAAAGTACTTTACTCCCGGGGTTTGGGTACTGGTGGCGTTGGCCGTCAACGGACTGATTTTTCTGGGCTTTCGTTTTTACGGCGGGATCGGAAGTGTAACCAACCTCAATCAGCAATATCCGTGGGGTTTGTGGATTGCAGTGGATGTTGCAGCGGGAGTCGCGCTTGCCGCCGGCGGATTTACAACGGCCGCGCTGGGTCATATCATGCACCGGGAACATTACCATGACATTATTCGACCGGCCCTTCTGACGGCGATGTTGGGATACACCTTTGTTGCGATCGGTGTCTGCATCGATTTGGGGCGATACTACTTTGTATGGCACCCCCTCTTCATGTGGAATGGAACCTCCGCGTTATTCGAAGTGGGTATGTGCGTAATGATCTACATGACCGTTTTGTATATCGAGTTTCTGCCCATCGTTACCGAGCGGTTTGTTGGACGCGTTCATTTACCGGGCTTGTTCAAGGTGCTCAATCGCCCTGTTGATTCACTACTGCGTTTTCTGGATAGGGGACTTCATAAGACCATGTTTGTCTTCATTATAGCCGGAGTAGTATTATCCACTCTGCATCAGTCGTCGCTCGGAACACTGATGGTTATCGCAGGACCCAAGATGCATCCCCTGTGGCAAACCCCCATCTTGCCGCTGCTGTTCCTTTTGTCGGCCGTTTCGGTCGGTTTCCCCATGGTGATCGTTGAGTCGCTGGCTGCATCCCGTTCGTTCGGATTGAAACCGGAAATGGAAGTTCTTGGCCGGCTTGGCCGCCTGGTAGCTCCCTTACTGGGGATTTATCTGGCTTTCAAATTGGGCGATATGTTTATCCGGGAAACGTTTGTGTATCTCAATGAATTCACAATCGAGAGTGTAATGTGGATGTTGGAAGTCGTGCTGGGTGTTGTTGTTCCTCTGCGCATTTTGCTTTCAAGAAAGGCGACCCGGCATCGGGGTTGGCTGTTCACTGCGGCCTTTTTGGTTGTTGTCGGTGTGGCACTCAATCGGATCAATAACTTTATCGTCGCCTATACACCGCCGTATGCGCAGGCAAGATACAGTCCCTCAATCGGAGAAATTTCCATTACGGTGGGTCTCATCGCGATCCTGATCCTCCTGTACCGATTTGTAGTCATCAACTTTCCGGTCATCAGTCTTCCGGACGGTTCAAGGATTTCGCCCGCCAAATACGCCATACGAGGAGCTCCGTCATGAAAATAAGTTTGGTCATCCTTCTGTTCTTTCCGCTAACCCTCTGTGCTCAACATTCAGAAAGGTCTCCATCCTCTGGTCTAAACTGCAAATCGTGTCACTCCTGCGAATACCCAACGGTGACAAATCCTTGTCTGGTCGATTGCCCCCGTGAAGATCTCATTACCATTCGACATGGCGTATCTTCAGGTCCGAACATGATTGTCATCGACCGGTTCCGGGAACGCTACGGACCGGTGGTATTTTCTCACCGGCTGCATGCGGAAATGGCCGACATGGGAGGAGGTTGTGAAAGTTGTCATCATTACAACACAACGGGACCCGTATTAGCCTGCGGCAGTTGCCATGAGCCGGGTTCCGGATCGATGGAACTCGGGATGCCGGGATTGGTGGCAGCCTATCACCGTCAATGTATGTCCTGTCACCGCGAATGGCAGCATACCGTTGAATGCCAATCGTGCCACGCCTTGTCCGGAGATATGAAAATGGCGGCGAAGGGGCTTGGGGAGCTCAAGGCCAAAGAACACAAGAGAATATCCGAACCGACTAAAGTTGTATTTAAAACGCGCTCGGACAAGGGATCCCAGGTGACGTTTTACCATGACCAACATTCCAAGCTCTTCGGAATGTCGTGTACCATGTGTCACGAAGGCCAAGGCTGTGTTCGATGTCACGATGTCAAGAAAACTGTCCTGACAGAAACTCCGGTTTCATCGATGGACGGACGGACAACAGAAGAAAAGCATAAAGCCTGTTTTTCGTGTCACGAAAACGACAAGTGTTCGAATTGTCATTCCGATGTTGAAACGAAGCCCTTTAATCATGCCGTTCAAACGGGATGGGTCATTAAGAAATATCACAGCAATCTGAGCTGTCGAAGTTGCCATGGGTCCGGCAACCGTTTCGTACGCGTCCAATCGGATTGCGGTACGTGTCATTCGTTGGAAAAAAAGGGATCGTTTCGTCATGAAGTAACCGGCGTTCGCCTTGATGACAATCATCTTGGATTTGCCTGTGAAGATTGTCACAGCGGTAACCGATTCGACAAGGTCCCGGATTGTTCAACCTGTCATGATGACAAGAGCTGGCCCAGCGATAGGCCAGGTATACCATGGCCGTGAAACTGCGCAACAAACTCGGTATTCGTTTGATTCTCATGGTCGGGGTGACCACCGTGGTGAGCATTGGAGCCCTGTCGTACCTCACCGTGCAGTTTCTAAGAAAATCTTTGGAAGCAGAGGTTGAACGCCACGCCAATCAATTGAGCGAAACGGTTAAGTACGGAACCCGTTATGATATGCTGCTCAATCAACCCGATCGCATCCATGAACTGATCAACAATATGGCCAGCCAGCCTTCCATCAGTAGAATCCGGGTCCTCAACAAAAGCGGCGAGGTGATGTATTCTTCAAAAGAAGGCGACGTCGGGCAAATGGTGGACAAAGCGGCAGAGGCATGTTATGCGTGCCACGCCGCGAATCAGCCTCTTGAAAGACTATCCATTGAAGAACGGACTCGGATTTTCAAACCCGACAAGGGAGACAGCCGGATTCTTGGCATTATCAATCCTATCTACAATGAGCGAACGTGCTATGAAGCATCGTGCCACGAGCATGTTCAGGCACAAACCGTACTTGGCGTTCTGGATGTCACGATGTCTTTGCAGGAGGTGGACTTCGAGATTCAGAAAATGGAATTGAACATCACGATTTTTGCCGTCGTCGCGATCGTGTTGATCAGCGTCGTCATCGGTTGGTTCGTCAGGAGGTGGGTTGACCGTCCGGTTTCCAATTTGCTGAATGCCACCCAGGAGGTTGCCTCGGGTAATCTGAGCTTCACCATTCCCATTGAACAGAGGGACGAACTGGGTCAATTGGCACGCTCTTTTAACAATATGACGTCGAAGCTGGCAGAAGCACGGATGCAGTTATTCCAGTCGGACAAAATGGCGTCGTTGGGGCGTTTGGCGGCCGGAGTCGCTCACGAAATCAACAACCCGTTGACAGGAGTACTCACCTACAGCAGCTATCTCCTCAAACGCTGCTCCCATCAGCCGGAGATGCAAAACGATCTGAAGGTCATCGTACGGGAGACCCTGCGAAGCAGGGAGATAGTAAAGAGTCTGTTGGATTTTGCCAGGCAATCGGTACCCAAACGAAATCCTGCGGACATTCACGATATCATCAATCGCTCTCTCGCAGTCGTTGAAAATCAACTCAATGTAAACCACGTTCAGGTTGTCAAGAACTTCAACGGAGCGCTGCCACCCGTCCACGTTGATTCCAATCAAATGCAGCAGGTTATGATCAATCTGATCGTGAACGCCTGCGATGCGATGGCGGCCAAATCCGGCACGATCACGATTTCCACCGACTTAAAGTCGCTCTCGCCCCAAGGTATGATGGTTGTGAAGAAAGCGGAATGCCCGAAGCGACATAGCCTGTTGGACAATGAAGTGCGGTTCGGCGGCCGGTCTTCCATTAAGCTGAAGATTCGGGGCCGTGGCGAATCCGGGTTTTTGTATCTGGATGCGTTATATGGCAGTCACGAATGTCGGTCAACACTCCATGATCCATTGGAGAAGCCCGATGACGTAGCCTGTCCGCAGTGCGGAACGTCGTTAATCGATCGCGCGGCCCGGTGTCCTGAATGCGGGTCGAATGTGTTTTCGGTAACCATTCCCGGCAGGGGATTGTTTCAGGTCTGTGCCAAACCCGGCTGTCATTGGCAGAAGTGGGATGCCGCGGAGGAGGAAGGGGTTCGAGAGTACGCAGAAATCCGTGTCTCTGACACCGGATCCGGAATTCCAAAAGATCAGGTAGATCACATTTTTGAACCGTTTTTTACGACGAAAGGACAGAAAGGCACGGGGCTTGGACTTGCCGTCATTTGGGGTATTGTCGACAATCATAGCGGCAAGATAAGCGTGGAGACCAATCCTGGCAAGGGAACAACGTTCAGTATTCAGTTACCGGTTGGGAAAAACTGATGTCGGAGCAATCGCACATACTGGTGGTAGACGACGAGAAGGTGGTGTTGGACGCCGTGCAAACCATTACCAGAGCAGAAGGTTTCGACGTGACGGCATCCATGGATGCGTCCCATGCCCTGTCTTTGCTGGAAGAACACAGGTACTCGGCGATCGTGTGCGATATCTTGATGCCGCAAATGGACGGGTTCGATTTCTTGCGCGAGCTGGGTCAGCGATGGATTCAAACACCGGTTGTCATGACAACGGGATATTCGACAATGGAAAATGCTGTGAAGTCTCTGTATTTCGGAGCCATCGACTTTGTTTCAAAGCCGTTTACTGCCGACGAAATGTTGTCGGCGATCCGGCGGGCTGTTCGATACGGAGCATTAATACGCACAGCCGGGGCTACCGGAGGATTGCCCGCATTTATTCCCTGTCCTTCCCGATATCGCCGACTCGGATACGCAAGCTGGCTCAACCAGGAAAGCGATGGAATTGCGAAAATTGGCGTTACGGATCTTATGATTAGAACGGTCGAGCCGATCGAAGGGGTGGAACTGTCGGAAGCAGGGCTTGAGGTCATTCAGGGGAGTGCTTGTGCTCACCTCAAGACCGGAGACGATCTGCGGCATGGTGTGCTCAGTCCTATAAGCGGACAAATTGTTGAAGTGAACCCCGTTTTCGATACCGATTTCAGTATTCTGCTGAAAGACCCTTATTTCGAAAGCTGGTTTTACCGGGTCATTCCCTCGGAGTTGGAATATGAGATGTGTTATCTGACGGCTTGTTCGTCGGATCGATTATAGAGAATTTTTTGAACAAGAAAGGAGCGAGCCATGGCACTGTTTGTATTAGCGCTTGTCCTCTTCATCGTTTTTGATATCGCCATCCGTTTTGGCGTGAAGAAATATGAAGAGAAAAAACACCGGGAGGAGCGAGAGAAAGCTCTTACCGAAAGTCTGCGTCTGGATTTCAGCCGCGAAGCCAAGAGCCTGAAACGGGTGGAGGTAACGCATCCAAAGGCCAGACTGCTTTGCGTGGATGACGAAGAAGTCATCCTCGACAGTTTCAGAAAAATACTCGTCTTGGACGGGTATTGTGTGGATACCGTAACTACCGGACAGGAGGCACTCGGACTGGTGCAAAGCCATCACTACGATTTCGTATTCACCGATCTCAAAATGCCTGAAATGGACGGACATGACGTGGTCAAAAGTGTCAAGCACCTTCGACCCGACATTGATGTTGTGGTGATCACCGGGTACGCCACGGTGGAGTCGGCGGTTGATTGCATGAAACATGGGGCGATGGACTACATCCAAAAGCCTTTTACGGAAGAGGAACTGCTTACGATGATGAAGAAGTCCCTGGTCAAACGGCAGGATCGGATTGCCAAGCAGTTGAAGCCAAAAGTCTTTGTAACGCCTTTTCAGGGTGCAGAACAAATTAAAAGTGCCGAGTTTGCCATTCCGGGCGGAGTCTTTATCTCAAAAAATCATTGCTGGATCAGTTTGACGCCCGAGGGGCATGTTTATGTCGGAATCGATGATTTTGCCAAGAAACTGATCGGCCGCATTGATTCGCTGGAGTTTCCGAATTTGGGTATGCAGGTCAAGACCGGTCAGCCGCTATTTTCTCTTAAACAGGCAAATCACACGTTGAACTTTGCGTCTCCGATTCACGGTACAGTTTCCAGGGTAAACGCGGCGTTGACCAGAGATCCTGCAAGGCTGAATGCAACACCATACGACCAGAACTGGGTTTGCATGATTGAACCGGATCATCTTGAAACCGATCTGTCAACGCTGAAAATCGGTCAGGCCGCGGTTGATTTCTTTCAATACGAGATCGAACGATTCAAGGATACCGTGAAGGACTTGGGCCGGGATCACGAGAACGGAAATGGATCGGCTTTGCACGTGGGCGAGTTGGAAAGCTTGGAGGACAAAGACTGGCTTACGGTGGCAGGAAAGTTTTTTGAACGATAGCTTAAAGCCCGGACAAATAGGATTTCGACCTGAAATGGAGACGAGCACTGTCCGTGTAGCCGTCTGATTTCAGGACTTCCTTGAAAGCTCGGCGTGCCGGTTCTTTTTCACCCAATTTCAGGTAACAGAGGCCTGAATAGAAGGTTGCGGAAGGACGGCGCCAGTCTTCGTCAGATGAGATTTCCTCGAGCGCTTTCTTGAAGGCTTCCAGTGCGGAATCGAACGCTTCCCGTTTGAACAGCACCCGTCCCATATAATAATTGATTTGAGCCAGAAATCGTTCATAGTCTCCCGTGGCTTTGGGCTGAAGCCTTTCAAGCAGTTGGTACCCCTCGTCCGTTCGGCCGAATAGTACCAAGTGTCTCGCCCTCATCACTTCCGTTTCAAAAACAGAAAGCTTGAAGGCTTTCCGGTTGGTTGCCGCTTGAACGATAGACTTGGTGGACAATGGATTTTCCCGGGCGGCTCGATAGTGGTTTTCCGCCGTCGGACGGTCGCCGGCCAGTTCGTAACATTCGCCGCATTGATATTCGGCAGAACCCGGCAGCCACGCATTGATG
>JAGQUY010000046.1 GCA_020438245.1 Bacteroidota bacterium | reverse complement strand
GGCAATTTCTTGATTTCTTCGGTGGAGGGAAAACGCATGGTCTCCTTGTGTTTGGATGAATCGCAGCCGATTCCCAGACAAGAAAGGGCAAGCAACATCGATGCTGTTTGTAAAATGACAGTCCTTCCAAGCCTGGAAGCGATTCCAACGGCTGTGTTTGTACTTACTCGAACACCTGATTTCTGATCATTTTGGTCATGTCGTACGGTGCCGAATCGCCGCCGAGGTACTTGTGAAACCAGTCAAGATGTGCGTTGTAATAAAGCGGCATCGACTTTACACCGCTGGGCCAATGACCGTCGTTGGGAAATACGATCAGCCTTGATGGAACCTTCATCAACTGAAGATCGGTGAAGAATTCGAGACTTTGTGTGTAGGGCACACGGTAATCCTTCTCGCCGGTAATGACGAGGCAGGGTGTTTTGTAGTTTTTGACATACGAATTGGGTGACCATTTCGTGTAAAGGTCACTCTCCCAAGGCGTTCCGCCCAAGTCCCATTGCGGGAACCACAACTCTTCGGTAGCACCGTGCATCGCCGTAAGATTGTATACTCCCATCATGCAGGCAAGCGCTTTAAAGCGGGTTGTGTGTCCCTCGAGCCACATCATCATGTATCCGCCGTAGCTCCATCCCATCGCGCCCATCCGTGTGGAATCGACATAGGGAAGTCGGGCACAGAAATCGGTGACGGCCATTACATCCTGGTACACTTTTCCACCCCAATCCTTCGAGATGGCTTCGGTAAACTCTTGTCCATAGCCCGTCGAGCCGTGCGGATTTGGAAAAGCCAGCACGTATCCGGCTCCCGGATACATTTGCCAGTCGCCACGAAATGCATCGGCCCACTGAGACTGCGGGCCACCATGGACATTGATGATGAACGGATATTTTTTGTTTGGATCAAATCCGTGCGGTTTGACGAGAAACGTGTGGATCTTCTTGCCGGTTGGCGACTCCACCCACAATTCTTCCGCAGGTCGGATGTCAACTTCGTCTTCGACTTCTTTGTTAAAAAAGGTCAGGCGGGTGGGATTCTTGGCGACGCCTTTGGTGATCGTTGCCTTCCACAACTCGGCAGGCTCTCCGATGGAACGCCGTACATAAACTACCGTCTTACCGTCCGGAGAGACTTTAAACGCATCGATGGTTTGCGCATTCAGGACCTCTGTGATGTTTCTTGACTTCAGGTCAAACGCATACAGCGGTTCTTTTCCTTTCACAGGGGCTGTGAAGTAGATCAGGCGGGAATCGGATGACCATTGCATCTGATCAACCCAGTTATCGAACGTTTCGCCCGTGAGGTTTGTCGATTCCCCGGATGAACGGTCGAACAGTGCCAACCGAAACAGGTCGGCTTCATATCCGGCTACCTTCTGCATTTTGTAGGCGATGGTTTTTCCGTCGGGAGAGTAGTTCGGCTCATCGTCGCAGGCGGGATTGGCGTCAGTGATATTCTTGGATGCGCCGCCGCCAACGGCAACCGTGAAAAGATCCTTGTTGGTGGAAGTTGCCTCGACCGCGTCATGATTGGAAACGAAGCAAACTTCTTTTCCGTCCGGGGAAAAGACCGGATTGGCCATTCCGAAGCCTGGTGCGTCGTAGTCGCCGGGTGTCAGATCTGTATATTTTTTGTTCTTCAAATCGAAATAAAAGGTATGCGTTCGCTTGCCGTCGGCCCATGAGGTCCAGTGGCGATACAATAACCGGTCTGCCATGTGGGCCTGGACGGGACCGTTCTCTTTCGAGTCGTCGGTGGCTTTATTCATGGCATCGTCGGCGCCGTATTCGGGATACACATCGCTGGAAAAAAGAAATCCGCCGCCGGTGGGGGAGACTTCAATGAAGGAGAGACCGGTAGAAACGTTGGTTAACTGCTCCGCTTCCCCGCCGTCCATGGGAAGGCGCCAGGCTTGCGTCCCGTTAAATCTGGACGAAAGAAAAAGCAGAGACTTCCCGTCGGGCATCCACTTTGGAGAGTAATCGGCCGCCGAATTACTGGTGAGTTTTTTCAACCCGCTGCCGTCGAGGTTGATCACATAAAGTTCTGAATTCGTCCTGCCTCTCTCGAGATAACTCTCGGTCATTGTAAAGGCAGCTTGTTTTCCGTCCGGAGAGATTTGCAGATCGGAGACGTATTTGAGACGATACAAATCCGAGAGTTTGAATGCACGTTTTTGCGCCCATGCGGTTGAATATCCGATACATAGAACGGCGAAGAGAATCAGAATAGTCCGTTTCATGGCGATGTCCTTTCATTTTGATGGCCATGTTTTTGCAACTTTAAATATACAAAAAAGAGCTTTGAGATGGGACAATTTTAGCTCTCGAATGGTTTGCGAAGTCGCTTACCATTCGGTGACACGTTGAAGCGGCCTTCGGGTTGGCAGTACTCAGCGGACGAATAGTCTGTTTGATCAAATTCTTTTGATCGAATTTTCAAAATGCATTTGAATAAGCGGTTGGTAACCAGTACCTTTAGAACACGATAACCCAACCGGGTGGAAATGAACGTGTTTGGATGGCTTTGGGAAAAAGTGCAGCGCAAAGCGGCGCGGAAGATCGCGGAGAGATTGAATCGGGATTTGATCGGGTATCATCTTCGAACGCGCAACAATATGGAGAATCTCAAGAAGTCTCTCCGGCCGGGCGACGTTATACTGGTTGAAGGAAACAAGCTGATCAGCCGGGTCGTGATGGCTGTCACACACAGCACGTGGAGTCACAGTGCTTTATATGTGGGAGAGGGGAAGATTATCGATCCGCTCCCGTCGACGGGAACGGCTATCAACGTCGTGGATGCGCTCAAGAACCTCAACATAAGGGTCTGTCGCGCGGTGGGACTTTCTGAGGACCAATTGCAACGCGTATGTGAATTTGCTCTGTCCCATGTCGGGCGCGGGTACGATCACCTGAATATTTCCAATATTTTGTTTTCGTTTTTTCGAAGCGATCGAGATCATACCGAGTTTCTTGGCGATATTTCCGGTTCCAACGAAGTATGTTCAGGCCTGATTGCAAAGGCGTTCGACACCGTGGGGTATCGTATTATTGAGGGTGTCAATTTTTCCCAGATCGTGCCGGGCGATTTTGATTTGAGTCCCTATTTTGCAGTCATCAAATTTAATTTGCCCCATCTTCATGAAAAGCTCACGGAGGTTGCCCGTGAGTGGCATGGTGCCGATTCTTCGCTGGAAGCGTCGGCAGACGCATGACCTTGACCGCATCCGCTGCGAGAAATGAATGGCTGGAGCAGTTCAGGCGCCTTGAGTTCCAAAAGTCGGAGGCACTTGGATTACTTGACGACAAAGTGATTCAGCATCTGGTCCTTGCGGAGCAAGGGTTTCTCCGCCAAGCTGCTTCACCGGGTGTACACTGGAAGACCAAGGTTC
>JAGQUY010000045.1 GCA_020438245.1 Bacteroidota bacterium | reverse complement strand
AACGGCGGTGTTCTTGACCGCTTTGACAGTCTGATGTTTGTGGCCCCGGCAACGGCCCTGTATCTTCAATTCACTCTCCATTGATCATGAAGCGAGCGGTGGCTTTCACGGGGGTTATTGTTGCCCTATGTTCCTGTGCCCAACCCGTCCCGCGAGGGGGGCACGTAGTGGTGGCCCTCTCGTCCGATGCCAGCGTGCTTAACCCGTTGATTGCTACGGGCAGCAACACCTCTACGGTACTGCAATTCTTGTTTACCGAATTGGTCGAACACGATTTTGACTCAGAAACCGGAACGGATTCTCTGATTCCTCGGATTGCAAAATCCTGGTCATGGTCGGAGGACCGGAAAAGCCTGACCTATCAATTGCGTGCCGATCTTCGTTGGAGCGATGGCGTGCCGATTACGGCCCATGACATTGCTTACTCCTACCGGCTTCTCGGTTACAAAGAAATTCCATCTGTCCGAAAGGGCAAGCTCGATCATTTTGTTCGATCCGAGAGCGGCGAGATCGACTGGGATCGAGCCGTGCTGGCCAGGAATGATTCGACCATAGAGTTTCGTTTTGACTCAGCCTATCGTCGGGAGAATCAACTCGACGATACGCAGATGGCTTTTGTTCCCGGTCATATCTTCAGGTCGATGGATGTCTCCAAAGTTGCTTCGTCCGAATTCAATTCGAAGCCCGTTACGGCGAATCAGTTCCGTCTTAAGACGTGGAACAAGAAACAAGAAATCGTTCTTGAACGGGATCCAGGGTGGTTGCTGCCGCATGCGGCCCATCTCGACGAAGTCGTCTTCAGGGTTATTCCTGACATGACCGCAAGACTTGTTGAACTACAGACGGGCGGTGTGGATATGGTGGAAGGACTGACGCCGGCTCAAGCGCTGGAAGTATCCAAGAACGGTAACTGCAGAATCGAACGGCAGGAAAACCGCCGTCTCGAATACATCGGATGGAGTAATATCGATCAAACAGCGTATCGAAAGGACAAGACAATCCGGCCGCATCCGCTATTTGGGGATGCCCGTGTTCGCAAAGCGTTAACGACGGCTATTGACAGGGATTTGCTGGTTCAGGCCGCCCTGGAATCGTACGGCAGAACCGCAGATGGCCCGGTATCCCCGGCCTTCAGGTGGGCTGTGAATGATACACTGAGGCCGATCTCCTACGACCCGGATCTCGCAAAACGCATGTTGTCGGAAGCAGGATGGTTTGATCACGATGGCGACGGTATTTTGGATCGCAATGGCATCAGCTTTGAATTTACCCTGACGACGAACAGTGGGAACGAGCGCCGGGCCTTTGTGGCCGAACGCGTCCGAGATGCATTGGAAAGGATCGGCATACGCGTTCATGTCCTGCAACTGGAGAGCAACGCATATAATACCGGCCTGAGAAATCGGGAGTTCGACGCGTTTATTGCGGGGCAGGTTGTCAATTTAGGTCTGGAATTGCAGAACCAGTTCGGATCCGATCTTGAGAAAAACAGTTTTAATGTCGCCGGATTTCAAAATCGCAGCGTGGATTCGCTGTTGGAGCGCGCGTCCACCTACTGGCGTCTGGTAGATGCGGCCCATGAGCTAAAACAAGTCCAGGCCATTTTGTTGGAGGAACAACCGATCACTTTCTTGTATTGGTATGATAATCTAATTGCCATACGGAATCGATTACAGGGAACGCATGTATCAATTTTGTCGCCGTATCATCGGTTTTATGACTGGTATGTAAAGGAGTAAGGTGCTCTTATACAGCCTTAAACGTCTGATCGGATCAATTCCGCTGTTGATCGGCCTGCTGACGGTTACGTTTTTTGTAATTCGGCTTGCTCCCGGCGATCCGACCGCCATGTTCATCGATCCCAGCATCGATCCGGATGCTGCCGAGCACCTGAGAGAAAGCTACGGTCTCAACGATCCGTTGCCTTTGCAGTACGCGAAATGGCTCGGGGTTGCTCCGCCGTTCAATGGAGTATTGCAGGGTGAATTCGGAATCTCGTTCAGCCGGCACCAGCCGGTTTTTGAGATCATCCGTGAAGCGGTCGCCAATACCCTGATTCTCACGCTTGCGGCGCTGATGCTTGATTTTGGAATAGGCATTTTCTTTGGTGTCATTGCAGCGATGAGACGAGGCCGACCCACCGATCACGTGATCAATCTGATCGGCACTTTTTTTTATTCGATGCCTGCTTTCTGGCTGGCGCTTATGCTTATCCTATTTTTTTCATTGAAGCTAGGCTGGCTGCCGGCATCGCAAATGCATAGCACCGGAGCCGCCGGTCTTTCACCTGTTGCGTATACGGTGGACTTGCTTCGCCATATGGTACTCCCCGTTTTTGTCCTGGGCATCGGGTCGGCGGCTTCAACGGTCCGCTTTACGCGAAGCAGCATGCTGGATGTTCTCAAGCAGGATTACATTCGGACGGCCAGAGCAAAGGGACTTCCCGAACGGACGGTGGTGTTCAAGCATGCCTTGCGGAATGCCTTGCTCCCACTCATCACCCTGCTCGGTCTGTCCATTCCGTTCTTGCTCAGCGGTGCAGTCATCACGGAGGTTGTTTTTGCCTGGCCCGGCATGGGTCGCGTGGTTGTGGACGCCATCTTTGCACGTGATTATCCGCTCATCATTGCAAATACGTTTGTCGCCGGATGTTTGGTTATTGCCGGAAACTTGTTGGCCGATATTTTATATGCGCTGGCCGATCCCAGAATCCGCTTGATAAAGCCAGGCCCTGCTTGACTTTATTGGCCGGATTGCTTAACATCGATGGTGCGAAAGGAGACATTATGAAGCACCTGGTATTTGTTGTTCTCATGGGTCTTTTGTTGTCAGATTTTTCGGTCGCGCAACTCAGAACGCAGGCGGAGAAGCCTCCGGTGAATGTGCGAAGCGGCATCACCACCGCGTTACCCGGGACGCTCGCTGGATACCTCAATCCGGATCAGTTCCGAATGACCAATAGCTACGGCATGACGTTTTACTCCGGCGGAGGACACAGTGGCTCCGTGGGCCAGTTTACGAATAGTATGTTCTTTAAGGTCTCTGAACCTCTGTTTCTCAGAGTTGATCTTGGCGTCATGCACGAGCCGTTTGGGCCCTCCAAGTCTCAAAATGCACAGTTCATGCACGGTGCCGAATTGATCTACCAGCCGAACTCACGTTTTCAAATGAATGTTGGCTATAGTGTGTCTCCGTATTACTCGGGACCGGGTATGTACCAAAGTCCTTTTGCGCCTCAACAGCCATCAACCTTGTTTGACCAAAAACCCTAGCCCGATTGCGGAGGATGATCCGCGGGTCCCCCTATGTTAAGAAAAAGTAGATCGGAAGAAGAGCCTTCCACCGGAAGCGAGAAGTCTTCGAAAACGCCTGTCCTGCACGAGCGTTCGAGCACCGACAAAATGCTCAATATCCTGATAGGAGGTTTGAGTCTGATCGTTCTTGCGTTGGTTATTTCTCTTATTGTCCGGCTAAATTCGGGTTCCAATCCCGACAGTTCCGCACAAGTCAGCGCACCCGACGATGCAGGGAACCAAATAGAACAACCGGTTCAGGTTCGCAATAAGTCAATCCGCGTTGAGGTTCTTAATGGCGCCGGCGTTCCGAGGCTGGCGTCCAAAATGGCCGATTATCTTCGATCGAAAGGATTTGACGTCGTCAAGACGGACAATGCGCCGCATGATAATTTCAAGAAATCCGTGGTTCAAGATCGGATCGGGGATATCGAAAAGGCCCGTGTCATCGCATCTGCCGTCGGTATCGGCGACGACGGAATATTGCAACAAAAAAATCCGCAATTGTATTTGGACGTTACCCTCATTGTCGGTCAGGACTACAAAACCCTGTCGTTTTGGTCCGGCAAATAGTTGCTCCTGAGAAGTGAGTTTTTTGATCCCGCCCAACGGTAAGTTTTTCCATGATTGAAGAAGACGTTCTCGGTAAGGCGTACGACTCGAAGCTCATGCGCCGGTTGCTTGCATTTGCGGCGCCGTATAAGACGATGCTGATCGGATCGGTTCTGCTGCTTCTTACCGCACAGGGTTTTAGCGCCTATCGCCCGAAACTTATCCAGGAAGCCATCGACAAAGCCATCGTAAGCAATAATCCGGCGGAATTGCGGTACTATGCCACTTTGTTCATTTTGTTGTTGGTTGGCGAATTCCTGCTACAGTATGGGGTCATCTATGTCACGCAGTTGATGGGTCAAAAAATCGTTTACGATTTACGGGTGAAGTTGTATGCCCATCTTGAACACCTCCATCTGCAGTTTTTTGACCGTAATCCGGTCGGGCGACTGATTACGCGTGTTACCAGCGATATCGAATCGCTCAATGAAATGTTTACCTCCGGCCTCGTCTATTTGTTTGGAGATATTTTTCTTTTGCTGGGCATCGTGATTTTCATGTTTACGATGGATGTCCGCATGGCGCTGGTAACTCTGGCCGTGGTGCCGGCCATTTTCTATATTTCGGTGATTTTCAAGTCGAAGGTTCGTGTTGTTTTTCGCGAGGTTCGTCTCAAAATCAGTTCGCTGAATGCTTTTGTACAGGAGAATATCACCGGGGTACTGACGGTTCAGATTTTCAATCGTGAAAAGAAGCATTTCGAAAAATTTGATGAGTTGAACAGTTCCCTGACCAAATCGCATATTGATTCGGTTTTTCACTATGCGTGGTTTTATCCGGTGATTCAGTTCTTGAGTTCTATTGCGACTGCGTTGCTTGTCTGGTACGGCGGAGGAGAAGTGATTCAAAAAGCCGTGTCACTTGGAACCTTGATCGCTTTTGTGGAGTATGCCAGGCTCTTTTTTCGCCCTATTCAAGACTTGTCGGACAAATACAATATCTTGCAAACGGCCATGGCATCCTCTGAAAGAGTCTTCAAGGTGCTGGATACAAAGAGCGTGATTGAAACCTCAGCGAATCCGGTGCGGAAGAGCCATTGTGAAGGCCGAATCTCGTTCCGACATGTCGATTTTGCATACGACTATCGCGCGGATCTGGAAGATCAAAACCTGATACTCAAGGACGTGTCCTTTGACGTGGATCCCGGCCAAAGTATCGCACTGGTTGGCGCAACCGGAGCGGGTAAGAGTACCATTATAAATCTGGTCAGCAGGTTCTATGATATTCAACGGGGAGAAATTCTGGTCGACGGCGTCCGGGTGACCGATTGGGATCCGTACGCCTTGCGCAGTCACATTGCCGTAGTGTTGCAGGATGTTTTTTTGTTCAGCGGCTCGGTTCTGGACAATATCCGATTGGGCCGCGAAGATATTTCGCCCGCCGACGTTGAGCACGCGGCCCGGCTGGTGGGCGCGGACCGCTTCATTCAAAAACTGCCTCTGACCTACCACGAACCGATGCAGGAGCGAGGCAGCACGTTATCGGTGGGACAACGTCAGCTGATTTCGCTGGCACGGGCCCTGGTATTCGATCCAAAGATACTTGTATTGGATGAAGCCACGTCGAGCATAGATACGGAAACGGAACAGCTCTTACAGGAGGGTATTCGAACGGTCATGAAGGGCAGAACGTCCTTGGTAATCGCACACCGGCTATCGACAATTAGGAACGCGGATAAAATACTGGTAATGCACAAAGGCAGAATTCGCGAACAGGGTACTCATGAGGAACTCCTGGATCGCGGGGGCCTTTATTTCAAATTATACCAGCTTCAATACCGGGATCAGGAGGTTCGCGCTGTTGCGTCGGCGTCGACCGGTTCCTTTTCCTCCGGCGTCTCGGAATAAGTCGGAAGTGAAAATCCAAACGTCGATCCCTTGCCGAGTTCGCTTTCCACGTAAACCTGACCGCCGTGCTGATGAATGATCTCTTTCACAAACGCAAGTCCCAGTCCCGTTCCTTCCGTTTCTTTCACGTGTTTATCGTCTTTGGCACGAAAAAACTTGTGAAATAACTTTCGTACGTTTTCCGGAGAAATGCCGTATCCGGTATCGATAAACTGTACGTGGACCTCGGTTTCCCCGCCCCTGATGTCCACCGTAATCAAAGAACCTTCAGGACTGTACTTCACAGCGTTCGAAAAAAGATTCAACGCGACCTGTCCAATAAGGTCGGGATCCGCCAACACGGCGGGCAGTGAGTTGTCGATTCGCGTTTTTACCCGGATATTTTTTTTCTGCGCAAGCGGTGTGTGAACGCTCAGAACATTGACAAGCACGCTTTCGATGTCGACGGGAACACGCGTCAGTGCGGTTTGCCCGTTCTCAATACGGCTGATGTCCAGAAACCGGTTGATCAATTCGGACAGCCGTCCCGATTCGTAGTGGATGATATCAATGTACTCTTTTCGAACCTCACTTTGAAGGTCCGGGTCCTTGATGATCTCGCTGAAACCGGCAATGGAGGTTAACGGCGATCGCAGTTCGTGGGCCACGACATGGACCAGTTCCGTTTTGAGCTGGTCGACCTGCTTTTCAAGCGTAATATTCCTGAGCACGATTACTATCGCAATCAGCTCCTGCGCATCCACCACCTGGGAAGCATGTGCAGCCAGAACGATCCGTTCCGGGAGGTTTGCAGGATGTATTTCGATTTCGTCTTTCAGAAGTTCATTGGCATTACCCGAACGCGTCTCCTGGACAAGGAACTTGAGATCCGGAAAAAGAAAGGCCATGGAAGACCCGCGAACGACATGCTCTTTTATGTTGAACCAGTCTTCCACCACATTATTGATCATCAGAATCTCGTCATAGGGGCCGACCACAATAACGCCGTCGGCGATATGCCTCAAGATGGCCTCGGTCTTGATTTTTTCACGGATGATCTGATTGATATTGATCTGGTTGATGCGTTTGAGTTCAATTGTCATATAATTGAAGATCTGGGAGAGCTGACGCATTTCCTCGCTTGTCTGGACGTCGACTTTGTGATCAAAGTTTCCCCGTGCAATCTCCCGGGCGCTCACCATCAATTTCTTGATCGGACTGCTTATTTCCTGAGATCCGAACATCGCAATAAGAAAAGCAATCGGAACAGAGAAAGACAATGGAATGATAACAAACCAGATAAAGGAAAGCTTAGATCCTCCCGCCAGGTTTTCGATAATAAGTTCAATCAAAAGAGCGCCGAGAAAGAGGAGGGGAAATACGACGATGAGCATCCTCCGAAATGAACTCAGAGCATGGAATCTGTCGTATACGTTTTTGGTGAAGCCGTTCATCCGGAACGCCG
>JAGQUY010000044.1 GCA_020438245.1 Bacteroidota bacterium | reverse complement strand
AGTTGAATCCCGAGAGCGCTTGGTTGTTGTTGAGATACCTTCGTCTTCAATTTATGCAGGGAGTTCCAGATCAAAAACGGTTGGATTCGCTGGCAACTTCTGAATCCACTCCGTTTTCAGTACGGCTCGCCAGCAGGCTGTTTCAGGCAGACGTTGCATTTTCGGAAGGACTTCGAGAAGCCGCCATCGCGAAAATTCAGAACCTGTCGAGCGATGCATCGAGTCACGGTCTATCGGAAGAAGCCGTACATTATAGGAGGTTTATATACCGACAGGAGAACAAGCCGGTGGCTGATTCACTCTTGCGATTTGGCACAACTATGGGTAAAATATTATCTTTGCACGATTCAACGTCGGAAGGGAAGCTGTGGCTGGCCCAAGCCTGTTTGGCGGAAGGTGAGTTTCAGTTGGCGTATGACCTCCTGCGCGATCTTCCGGACTTTGCGGCGGAGTCCATGGAACTTTTGAGGCTTCAACTCTGTGCGACGGCGTGCGGCAGAGTTGGTCGGTACGGAGAAGCAATAAGGACAGCCGAAATTGTTGTCAGAAAGTCCGAAAGAAATGTGGATCGTTTAAGGTGGAACGAAAGTATAAGGTACTGGAAATGGTTAGAAAAGTCGGCTTGGTAATACTTGGGGTAGCCTTATTCGGATCGGGACTGGTTTCACAGGAAAACACCGTTCATCGAATGCGCGTCGCTTTTGCAGACAGTCTGATCGGATGGGCTGCAGGGCCTGTTAAACATGGAGGTCTCTCAGGCTCGGACAGCACGTCACGAGTCTTTTTTAATACGGTCCTCCTAAAAACAAACGACGGGGGCCACACATGGGTTCTTCAGACGGTGATTCAATCCGGTCCGGAAGCCGTTGAAATCAGGGATCTTTTTGTGTTCGATAATAAGTCGTGTTGGGTCGGTTTGAATCAGAGTGGCCAGGAAAGGGACTTCCTTGTACTTACGAATGACGGTATCAAATGGCATGCTGCTGCGTTTCCGTTTCCGAATATGGATATCAAGAAAATATATTTTGAAACTGCGCAGGTCGGCTGGATTTTGGCCCATGAGCCTTTTGGATATGACCGGTTATATCGGTCCTCTGACGGAGGAATGAACTGGCATCTTGAAGAGTTCCCATTTGAAGGCCAGCTCTATGACATCCGATTTGAAAGAGGTCACGGCTATTTGACCGCAGGTCTAAGGAATAAGCCTTCGAAGATGACGGTTTTGAGGAGTGATGACGGCGGTAGGATATGGATTGAAGCATCCGAAATCGGGCCGGGGGGCAATGTGAGTATGGAAGACGGACGAATTTTCATGAACGGGGACACGGTGATGGTAGCAGGATCTGCATACGACCGGGATGACCCGGATCGAAGTTTCACCTCTTTGTACGTTAGCTCCGACCGATTCGTTTCGTATGAGGAACGAAGGATCCAGTATTCCGAATCGGCGAAAGGGCAGGATTCCTGGGCTAAGAATCTTGATCTAGTGAACGGAACATTGTATGCCGTGGACAAACCGCTCGAAATAGAAAGTACAAGAGAAACCCGGATGATTCTTTCTGAAGATATGGGCCGTTCATGGAGGGTCTTTACTGAAATGAAATCACCCGGCTACGTCGTATCCTATCTGCCCGGATCAGAACATGTGGCCAGCAACGACGACGGGGAATTGTCCCTGCTTTCCGAGCAGGGCGAGACGCCTGCCGACATGGATTTTCGCGGGATATTCAGACAAGCACCCAAAACAGAGTTGCCCGCGTCATCGTTCTTTTTTTATGCGGACGACGACTTTGAAAAGGATTCAGTGTATACGAGTCGATGGGAGAATGAACAGGATTCCCTGTTGGCAGTCCAGTTCAGTGCCGTTGCCGACATCAAGAAATACAAGGTCGACACATCGCGTGATTTTTCTGTCGGAATTGATTCCGTTTTTTCCACAAAAGTGTATCTCCACAGGCGGGTTCGTTGGGGGTCCAAACATGGCGCTTGGGATTTGATTAAGGAAGAAGCGGTGGCCGGATCTATCGTCATTAGAAAATATCAAACGATGCGCCTTGTTGGCAGTGTACATACATCCGATGATCGTAAAGTGATCCAATACAGCTGGTCTTCAAGCATCAACGGCGAGCTGAGCAAGGAGTTGTCCTTCACGACACACCCGAAACAGCTCGTTGCGGGAACCCATTTCATTTTTTTCAAAGCATTGGACGATCGTGGGGTCTGGTCTGACCCCGTTGTGATCAAGGTTGTAGTCGAGGATTTTCCCAAGATCAAATTTCCGTTTGAAGGCCTTTGGTCGGCAGGAGGAACGGGCAGCTATTACAATCGAGGTCATCACATTAGAGGAATCCGGTTTGCATTGGATTTGAACTATCAGGAAGGAAGGGACGGAGGAGATAGCGACTACGGGTTGCCGGTGAGGGCGTCAACGGACGGGGTAGTTTCCTTTGCAGGCTATGTGCGCGGATACGGTCGAATGGTCAAAGTGGATTACTTTTATGGAGGACACAAGTACACAACACTGGTCAGCCATTTGTCAGCTATTTCGGTGGATATTGGTGAGCAGGTGAGGCAGGGCCAGGAATTGGGCACGTGCGGCAGTACTGGAAGAAGTAGTGCGCCGCATATCCACTGGGAGCTTCGGGTCGATGATGTTTGCACGCCGCCTGAACCCATTTTCCTGAACGACAGTGTTGTTGTCCAGACCATCCGGGACGGCGGGGTGTACCGTTCTGAAAATCACTATGAGCCGGAAAACATAATCGTGGTGGATGATCAGGAAGTTGCCAATACGTTTTTCAATCCAAAGGGTTACCACCATAGCTATCGTTACTCCTACATCACCAATAGCGTTAAAACGGTTGAGATGGTTTGGCGGCCAAAGCTTCCGCAATCAGGATTTTACAAGATCCAGGTGATGATCCCGAAGAAGTATGCAACGGTTATCGCCACGTATAAACTGCACACGTCGGCCGGCGTACGTGAATACAAAGTAAATCAAAATAAATTTACCGAGGAGTGGATCACCTTGGCGACCGTTGAACTGGACGCGTCGGATGATGTTTTTGTTTCATTGGACAATGTAACCACTCAGCGGCGCGGCACCATAGCTTTTGATGCCGTGCGATTTATAGGACTCTGGGAAAACCCGAGAATGGGTCTTCATCAGAAATAGAAAGGGGATAACGTGTTGAGAAAGAAAGCAGTGCTACTGTCGATAGTCGTGATTTCGTCGGCATTGTCAGTAGGATGGTTAACTCAGACTGCGGGCGACAACGACTACTACTATGAAGTCAAAAGGGGGATTCGACTATTTGGCGACATCTATAAGAACATTACCGAAAAATATGTCGATGAAGTTTCTCCGCGGGAATTCATCCGTTCGGGTATTGACGGACTGCTTGGGGCATTGGATCCTTATACCATGTACTATGAGGGCCCTGAGAGCGGTGACCTTGACGCATTGATGATGGGGAAATACGGCGGGGTCGGCATATCGGTAGGTATCAAGGACGGATTCATCACGGTTATTACCACGATGGACGGGTCGCCGGCGCAACGTGCCGGAATTTTGCCGGGAGATCACATCGTTGCCGTGGATGAACTGACTCGCAAAGAAATAACGTTGCAGCAAATGTCCAATTTCGTCAAGGGTGAACCGGGCACTAAAGTAAAACTGGTCATTGAACGTGAAGGGCAGGATCACCAACTGGAATTTGAACTCATCCGGGAGATGATCGCAGTAGAAAACATCTCTTTTGCGGGGATGGTTGATCCAACCGTTGGGTATATCAAGCTCACAAAATTTTCAAAAACCGCGAATTTTGATTTCCACAAAGCGCTTAAAGATCTTAAGCAGAGTGGCATGCAGGCTCTGATACTTGATCTGCGGGGTAACCCCGGCGGCTTGCTGGACGTAGCAATTGACATTACCAACGAGTTTGTCAAGAAGGGCCAGCTCATTACGTATACAAAAGGACGGATGCCCGATGCCAACCGATATTACAATGCGGCCAATGAACCGATGCTGCCGGATATTCCACTGTTGGTGTTGGTGGATGAGGGAAGTGCAAGTGCGTCTGAAATCGTCGCGGGGGCTCTTCAAGATTTGGATCGAGCAGTGCTGGTCGGTTCCACCACATTCGGCAAGGGCCTCGTTCAAACGCTATATCCGTTGCAGGAGAAGGAGGCTGTGCTGAAGATAACCACTGCGAAGTATTTCACGCCGAGCGGACGTTGTATCCAAAAAGAAAACTACACAGAAAAAAGATTGCGAGCCCAGTCCGCCGGTGCCGGTGAGTACCGGGGACCGTTTGAGACATTTGGTGAGGACGACGCCTCGTATCCATCTGAAGACACTCTTAAATCAAACCGCCGTCAACTGTTTAAAACGACGTCAGGACGATCGGTGTTTTCTGACGGCGGTATCAACCCCGATGTAGAAATCAGCGCAGAAGAATATCCTATTTTTGTCAGAGAGTTGTTGAGGAAGGGGCTTGTTTTTGATTATGCGACGTATTTCGTTTCTCGCCACCCAACGATCGACTCTGCGTTCACCGTAACGGACGAGCAGATCGATGATTTCAAGGACTATCTTTCTTCAAAAAATTTCTCCTATCAGAGCCGCGCCGAACAGCAAATGAGCAATATATCCGAGCTGGCGCATAGGCTGAATTACGATGCAGCGGTTAGGACGAAGATTGAAAATCTGAAAGTGGATCTCAGGTCGCAGAGTGCGAAGGAGTTTGAGAACAGCCGTCCCATCATCAGAGCATTTCTAGAGCAGGAGATTATCAGCCGGTATTTCGGAAATCGTGCCAGGATCATCGCAGGATTCAGACATGATTTGGCTTACAAGGAAGCAAGGACGCTCTTGGTGAACAGACAACGCTATGAAAACATTTTGGCAGGAAAATAGCGGTGGATCCGGTGATAGGCTTCATCTTTATTGGATGGTGCTCTGGTTTCCTCGGCTCGATGGTTGGACTGGGCGGAGGCATTATCATGGTGCCGGCGCTTACCATGGTGTATGGCGTGGATATTAAAACAGCCATAAGCGCAAGTTTGGTTTCCATGATTGCGACGTCCGTTATGGCGTCTTCAGTTTTTGCCAAAAAGGATCTGATCCACTTTAAATTGGGTTTGATCTTGATTACCACGACAATTGTTGGATCCTTTGCGGGGAGTTATCTGGCTATTTTTTTGCGCGGTCCCGTATTAATGATGCTCTTCGCCACGCTCATGGTTATCGCTGCGTTCAGTATGGTGTACCGTATTTACCGGCGGCCGGACAACGACAACCCAAGTCCTGACGAGAATATCGACCATTCAAGCGGGTTTCTTGACATTCAGGGAAAGTACAGCTTGGAGGGACCTACCCGCGTATATGTTGTCCATCGTGTCCCCGCCAACATTGTATTATCCACCTTTGCGGGATGTCTTTCCGGAATGCTGGGGGTCGGCGGTGGGATCATTCAGGTTCCGATTATGCACATGGTCGGCAGAGTTCCGATCAAGATCGCAACTGCGACCTCTAGCTTCATGATTGGCTTCACCGGCCTCGCAGGGGCTCTAATTTACTTTCTCCATGACCAGATAAGCCCTGTGATTACAGCATCTATGGTCATAGGAATAATAGCCGGCTCTTATCTCGGTTCCAGGGTTGCGGTTAAGGCCCAGTCAATAGTGATTTCCTGGATTCTGATACTTGCACTGCTAATAACTTCGACCAGGATGTTTGCAAAAGCATGGTAGTCAAGTTCAGAAATGGGTTTCGATGGTCAATGCGAGTTGGGGCTATTGGCAGCATGTGTCTTATGGGCATAGGACTGCTCCAGGCAGCGCTTCTCGAGTCTCAACAGGGGGAGAAGGTGATTCATTGGGGCATTTTCGCCCTTTTTGCGACTCCGGTGGCAGGACTTTTGATTTGTTTGATGGAGTCGCTGGCCCGCAAGGATGTCAAGCAGAGTGTTTTGATTGTTGGTCTTTATTTGTTGTTATTAAGTGGAATTTGGGTAGCGGGGGTTTTATGAAATTGAGTTTGGTTGTTTTTGGATTAGCAGTTCTTGTTCTATCTTGTTCGGCAAGACGGTCGACCGTGGTTTACAGCGAGCGGAATTTTGATGAGTTGAAAAAGCATACTCACATCGTTGTGGAACATATCAGCGGTCTGACGCAAACATTCTACAAGATGGAGGTGGTGAAAGTTGATGATGAGTTTGTTTATGCAAAATGTTGGAAGAGTAAGGACGCTGAGCCTGAGAATTTCCGTTTCAGCAAATCAGAATTCGTCATCAAGCGCAGCGAGGAATGGCACGGCTCAAAAACGATGACATTTCTATATTCGGTCGGCCTTACTGCACTGGTTATAGGGCTTATTTACGTAATTGATCGGGCTATCTGAAGTTGATCATGACTGTTGACACACCAACTCCCCAGTCTTTAGCGCCTGATTTTGAAACCGTGCTATGTCCGATCTGCCGTACGGCTACTGGGAATGAACTTGATTTTGGTCAATTCAAAGTACTGGAGTGCGATGGTTGTGGATTGGGCGTTCTGTCTCCGAGGCCCACGGCGAACAGGATTACGGCATATTACGCCGCAGATACGTATGCGCCATTTCTAAGTAGCCGTAAGACGGTAGACGTTTTTGGGTCTATCTATCGTATTGTCCGAAAACTGTCGTTGAGATGGAAGCATCGCTGGGTTTCCCGATACGCGAATGGAAAATCCTTGATTGACATTGGGTGCGGAACCGGAGAGTTTCTTGTCCATATGCGGAGTCGGGGTTGGCAGGTTCAGGGCGTCGAACCGTCCCCGGACGCTGCACGCGTCGCCAAAGATCAATATCAGTTGCGTATCAGCGAAGGCCATTTTGACCGGATGGAGGCAGGAGATCTTTCCGCCAGCGTCGTTACACTTTGGCACGCCCTGGAACATATGCACGATCCCGTTTCAGCTTTGCGAGGAATTCATGGGATGCTGGATGCTGAGGGACTTCTGGTTATTGCAGTTCCAAATCGTCTCAGTTTGGACGCCCGGTTATATGGTACCGAATGGGTCGCCTACGACATCCCGAGGCATCTTTACCATTTTACTCCTGACTCTATGCGGCAGATGCTTTGGTTGGCTGATTTCGAGGTTGAACACTTTCATCAGATGCCGTTGGACGCTGTATTTAACGTCTTCATGTCCGAATTGAATACCGTTAAACGATTAGGATATTGGACGGCTCCGTTATTCGTGCTCCGAGGGGGGCATACCGTGCTTGCCACCCTTTTTTGGGCCATGTTTTCCAAACAAGGTTCCGCAGTAATCTACTATGCTCGCAAAAGGAGACATGCAAAATAAGATAAAATATCTCGGTGAGAGTGTTGTCAACAAAATTGCCGCAGGGGAGGTCATCGAACGCCCGGCATCGGTCGTGAAAGAACTCGTCGAGAATGCCATCGACGCCGGATCGACAGAGATTATCATATCTATCCGGGGTGGCGGAAAAGATTTTATCCAGGTAATCGACAACGGATTTGGAATGTCACGGGAAGATGCTCTTCTCGCTTTCGAACGGCATGCCACCAGTAAGATCGAAACATGGGAAGATTTGCAAAAAGTCAAATCGTTTGGTTTTCGTGGGGAGGCATTGGCTTCCATTGCCTCTGTCAGCGATATGGAAATTCGGACGCGTCCCTCTGACGAAGACATATCAACCCTCGTGCATTTGGATGCCGGCAAAGTCGTGGATGTTACAAAGGAGGCCGGCCTGCCTGGTACGACCATTACCGTCAGGAATCTATTTTACAGTGTTCCGGCCAGACGGCATTTCTTAAAAACCAACAATACTGAATTCAGACATATAGCGTCATGCATCAAGAAGTTTGCCATGGCTTACCCCGGCGTGGAATTCACGTTGATCAATGAAGATGACAAGGTCTTTCAACTGAGACCGTCCGGATTGGCTACACGGCTGGGAGAGGTCATTGGTCATGATCCCATGTCACACACGCTCGAGCTGGAATCTGAACAGTTTGGCATGCGTCTACATGGGTACGTAAGCAAGCCCTCTTTTTCTTTCAAAACGAAGGGCGAGCAACACCTGTTTCTAAACGGTCGGCCGATTACGTCAAGGACGATCAATTATGCGGTGTTTTCGGCATATGGGCACTCGTTGCCCTCGGGTGACCGACCCTTTTTTGTCCTCTTTCTTCAATGTCCTACCGACCAGTACGATGTGAACGTTCACCCGACCAAGGCAGAAGTAAAATTCAAAGACGAGCAGCTGCTTTATCGGGTGGTTTTTCATTCGGTCAAGGACAGTATGAACACGGATGAAATGATTCCGTCGATGTCGTCGTCGACAGTCGAATCGGAAGATCCCGCAACGCTGTCCATGGATTTCAACCAGTCCGCCCCGCATCTCAAGTTTCAAAAGTCTGCCGGTCAGGCCGAACCTTCTTCGGTGAGTCGGTTTTTTGATTCGGAAACAACCGACGAAAGCCAAGCCATCCAATCCCAGCTTGTTCATCGAAGACCCGCGCCCCACGCCAACAGCTTGGTGTGGCAACTTCATAACCGGTATATTATCTCACAGATAAAGAGCGGACTGGCCATTATCGATCAGCATGTCGCCCACGAGCGTATTTTGTATGAAAAAGCACTCGATGCGTTCGATCACGCACCCATATTCTCACAACAGCTTCTTTTTCCTCAGACTATCGAATTATCGGCGGAAGACTTTTCTATTTTTGAAGAAATCGTTCCCATGGTAGACCGATTGGGCTTTGTCGTCAAGAAATTCGGTCGTCGAACAATTGTGGTGGAGGCTGTTCCCGCAGATGTTCGTCTTGGCAATGAACAGAAGATACTTGGTGACATGATCAAAGAATACAAGCTGAACAGCTATACCAACCCGGATCCGCGCGATAATCTGGCAAAGTCTTTTTCTTGTAAGTCGGCGATCAAGTCCGGTGACCCGCTGACCGTCGAGGAAATGAACGGACTGATCGATCAATTATTTGCCACCAAATTTCCGTATGTATGTCCGCATGGCCGCCCTATCGTTATACAGTTATCCTTGGACGAGTTGGATCGACGCTTCATGCGGACTTAACCTTGTCATTCCGGCAACTGATCCATGGTTGAAACTGCTGTCCTGATCCTTGTCGGACCGACCGGCTCCGGCAAGACAAGCCTCTCTGTCGACATTGCATCTGCACTTGGCGCGGAGATCATTTCTGCAGATTCCCGCCAAATCTTTCGATATATGGATATTGTGACTGCGAAGCCGGACCGTGATCAACTGTCCAAGATACCGCACCATTTTATCGATATCGTTAATCCTGACCAGCCGTACGACGCGGGACAATATGGACTGGATGCACGGGACCGAGTGCGGGTTTTGCACGAAGAGGGCAAGCCGGTTCTCGTTGTCGGAGGCAGTGGGTTGTACATCAAAGCGCTCGTGGACGGATTCTTTGAAAGTTCATCCAGAGATGATCACTTCAGAGTGGAACTGAGAAAGAGGATTGACGAAGTGGGCGCAAAGGCTATCCACGATGAGTTGCGTGCAGTAGATCCAGTTACTGCGGATCGACTCCATCCGAATGACGTCAAGAGAATCGAGCGTGCACTTGAAGTATACCATTTGACCGGCCGCCCAGTCAGTAGTTTGCGAGAAGAGCCGTCGATACCTCTACCTTGGACCCCAGTTTTTGTCGGCCTTCAATGGTCCCGCGAGGTTCTGTACTCACGCATAGAACGCAGAGTGGATGAAATGCTGATAGCCGGAGCAGTGGAGGAAACGAAGAAATTGCTACGCATGGGGTATAATCCCGATCTTGTTTCCATGGAGGGATTGGGATACCGGGAAATAGCGGATTACGTGGCGGGCCGTACGACCTACGAAAGGATGACAGAGCTTTTCAAGCAGAGGACCCGCAACTATGCAAAGCGTCAACTGACTTGGTTCAGGAAAGATTTACGAATCAAATGGTTTAATATGAGGGAAGAGCACGACGGTCTCATGGCAGAGAAAATCGTCGAGTATTGGAAAGAGAGGAGGGCCGACACCGGCCCTCCATAGCTCCGGTGCTATTCTTCAACATCCATTGTTTGCAGCGTAATTTTCTTGATCAGTACTTTTTCCAGTGGATTGTCACGTGGGCCACGGGCAACCCCGGCAATCTTGTCCACCACATCCATTCCCGTAATCACTTCACCATAAACCGTATAATCTCCGTCCAGCTGGGGCGTGCCGCCGACCGTCGCATAGAGCTCTTTCTGTTCACCCGTCAGACCTGACCGGCCATAGGCTCTCAACTGAGCATCCATCTTTTCAAGCTGTGCGAGAGGTGTGACACCGTTTTGCACGATATAGAATTGACTGCCGCTGGAAGCTTTTTTAGGGTTGATCTGGTCGGGGAGGCGGGCGGCCGCCAGTGCCCCGCGCTTATGATACCTTTTGATTTCGGCCGGTATGGTGTATCCAGGTCCACCCTGACCATCGTTGTTGGGATTATTGTCTTTGGAGTTCGGGTCTCCTCCTTGAATCATGAAATTAGGTATGACCCGGTGGAAGGTCGTACTGTCATAAAAGCCCTCCTTGACCAGTTTCTTGAAATTGGCCACGTGCTGCGGCGCGTCGGATTCATATAGTTGAACAACAATATTACCGAGACTTGTTTCAATAACGGCGACTTCCTTTTTGACCTTCTTTTTTTCCTGCATCTTGGAACAGGCGTGCAATGAAGCAAGCACGGATGTTGTCAAGAAGAGCGTCAAGAGTCGTCCTAGAATGAGCTTGATCAAGGTAACCTCCTTTAGTATGTTTTTATTGAACGAAATGATCAAAAAAGCGTGCGAAATATAAGTTTTCTGTCCAAGAAATTCCAAGCAAAACGTCATGCCGTTTCAGCTCTGCTGTGTTTTTTTCTGCTTGCGGCTTCGGTTTATGCGCAAAATCTAACCATCAAAGAGGTTTGGAGTCTCCGAGTCACAGGCGTTCCGGAGAATTGTTCGTGGAGCGCGTTGTCTGTGAGTGTTCGAGGGGATGTCTTCATTTTGAGCACGAATCCCGGATATGTCGTACAATTGAATGACCACGGTTCATTCGTCAATTCAGTTGGAGGCTTTGGATTTGCACCCTCTCTGTTCGACCACCCACAGGATCTGTTCGCCAAAGACGGGTTGAGTGTCTATGTCGCGGATACACAGAATCAGCGTATTCAGCGTTTCGCCTCCAAATTGGAATTTGTCAGCGCCTTGGGTGATCCACTTGTTCAACGTTCGCCTTCTCCGGAAATAAAGCTTCCGTTAAGTGTTGGTGTATCGGGCCAATCGGATCTTTTTTACATTGACGGGGAAAAGCTGGAAGTGGTCAAAATGAATCGTCTCAATCAGGTGACGAGTAGGTTCGGAGGATTTTCGGATGGATCCGGTGCGCTGAAAAACCCTTTCAGACTCTGCGTAGATAAAAGGGGGATCTTTGTAGCTGATGGAAGCGCAGTGCTTCAATTTGATTACTTTGGAAATTTTGTCCGCGCAATCACTTCTTCAGCGGTAAAAACGGTCTCCGATGTTGCCGTCGGCTCCGATGGCTATGTTTATATCACGGACAAAGATTCGAAATGTATTCACCTTTTTGACGGCAAAGGAGTATGGAGATCGGCTTTTACCGGTTTCGCGTTTGAAAACCCCGTATCGATCGACATTCGGCAGAAAACGGTTTATGTTCTTGATTCCGTCCTCGAATCCATCATTATCCTATCCATC
>JAGQUY010000043.1 GCA_020438245.1 Bacteroidota bacterium | reverse complement strand
TGCGATACCTCCAGACGTCGGATGTAGACATACAAGGAGATCGCAAGGATAGTGATGATCAGCGTGGAGATCCCCAGACCCCAGCGTCTGAACGAATATTCCTCAACCGCCTGCATCGCCTCTCCTTTAACGACGTCTACAATTTGCAGACCGGGAGCAAGCACTTCTCTGAATTTGTCCTGATTAAAGGCATGCACCATGGTTCTGGACTGCAGTCGTGCCTGATTCACGTCCCGAAGTTTGAACTTGGCCTCGGAAATCTCCATTCCCTTCTGTTCGGCTTCCTCGATAAACTGTTTGGCAAGAACTTCTTCTCCGCCAAGGCTGTCCAGCAGTTGACGCATGCTCAGAGCAATCTTGTATCCCTTGACGTTTTTCTCCATGGTATGACATTGATGACAAACCGCCACGCTATCCACACCAACCATCGATACCGTTGCGGGTCCGATATCGTGCTTGCCATGACACGTTTCACACTCCGGGAAATTATTCTCGTCAAACGCTTTCTTGTGAGGACTGGAAGAAAACAACTCCGCATTGAGGGCATGACACTGGCCGCATACCTTTGATATGGATTCGACACCCGGAGGAACGGCACCGTGATTTCCGTGACAGTCGTTGCAGGCGGGAGCAGACAAATCCCGTTTTACCAGCAAGGCTTTTCCGTGGACACTGCTCTTGAATTTTTCAACTTGGTCTGTGGGTATCCCGTAGGCTTTCATGTATTCGGCATCGGAATGGCACTTCCCGCACGTTTCCGGTAAATTGGCGGCATTTACATGCGACTTGAAACTGGAAGCCGGTTGAATGTCGTGACTTCCGTGACAGCTTGAGCAAACGGCGGTTTTTGTGTCGCCTTTCGCATTCTTCATCCCGTGCACACTGGTCTTGTACTTATCAATTTGATCCACCGGCAAAGACGGATTGTACAGCCGCATGAATGTGGCGTTTGAATGGCAGGTTCCGCAAGTCTGAATAATCCGAAGAGGATGGACGGGCGAAGCGGGACTTTTTACCGATGCAATGCCATGAGCATTGTGACAGGTCGTGCATTGGACAAGTCGTTGCTTGCCGCTGATTGCCAACTTCCCGTGAGCGCTTGCCTGGAGCATCTCCAGTTGATGCGTGGGCAGTTTGGAACCGTATCCGCCCATCTTTACCGAATCGGAATGGCAACTCGAACAAATTTCCGAGACCCTGTCTCCAAATGGAACTCCGCCAAAGCCGATTTTCTTGTTCATCGCCTCGTCCATATCGTCCTTGGACGCGTCCCCGCCGTGACAACTCGCACACGTTACACCGTTTTGATAATGGACATCTCCCTTGAAAGCCTTTGAAGGCTTGTCTCCCATGGTCTCATGACAAATGTAACACTCATCCTTTGAGCCTGCCTTCGCCGTCTCTCCCTGCAATGCAAGGACGAGCACGGCTATCCCTATGTAAAGGAGCTTAATCATACCAAGTAACCCAGGATGGTGCAGAAAAGTATGTAGGCAACTGCAAAAATACCGGCGTAGTTGATGAATTTATTCTCCAATCCCTGAGAACTCTTGCGATCCCAAAATGGAACCAACATCCACAGTAAACCTGCCAACCCAAACATGAGAATCCCGAAAACCTCCCCTTCGATGATCCAAAGATGTGCCGGGAGCATTTTCAATGTCTGAAACATGAACATAAAATACCATTCAGGTCGTATGCCTTCAGGCGCCGACGCGAACGCATCCGCTTTCTTTCCGAGCTCCCATGGAAAGAACACCGCAAGGATGGCCAGAATATTTAACACGATCAGCCAGAAAAGAACGTCCCGGAGAAGGAAATTGGGGAAAAAGGGCATCGTCTTTGGAGGAGCCACTTGAGACTTTTCGATTCCAAGGGGTTCGCTCATACCTTGGCGCTGAACAAGCAGCAGATGCACAAAGAGAAGGACAGTGAAAATGCCGGGAAAGACCGCCACGTGAAGACCGAAGAATCTGGATAGCGTCGCCCCGGTAACATTTTCTCCGCCGCGCAGAAAGAGCATGACGGCATCCCCGATTACAGGTACTGCACCGGCGATATCCGTTCCGACTTTTGTTGCGAAGAAGGCCAGCTCGTTCCAAGGCAACAGATATCCGCTGAAACCGAATCCCAATGCCAAGAACAGCATCAACATTCCCGTCACCCACGTAATCTCGCGAGGTTTGCGATAAGCTTTGGTAAAATAAACGCTGAACATGTGAATGAAGGCTGCAAACACGAACAGATTAGCCGCCCAGCTGTGCACGGAGCGAATCAACCAGCCGAATTGCACCTTTGACATGATGAAGTGGATGCTCTCAAAAGCCAAATCTTCGCTGCCTTTGTAATAAAGAAGCAGCAAGATCCCGGTAACTACCTGTATGATGAACAAGAAGAGCGAAACTCCGCCAAAATAATACCAGACAGAATGGCTGTGTATGGGCACATATTTCTTGCCCATGAACTTGACCAAGTCGTCAAGTTGAACGCGCTCATTGACCCAATTGTACAGTTTCTTGGTGAGTTTCATGCTATTTTCGAAATCAGGATTTCTCCGTCCTTAATGACGACTTTATATTCATCAAGCGGCTTGGGAGGAGGCCCCGAAACGTTCCGACCGTTCAGATCGTATTTTCCATTGTGACATGCACACCAGATCATACCGAGATCTTTCTTGTATTGGACCGTGCAGTCCAGGTGGGTACAGGTTGCGGAAAAAGCCCTGAATTCGCCTGTCGCTTTGTGAATGAGAATAACCGGCTTGTTGCCGAATCGAACGATTACGCCGGAGTCCTTTTCAATATCCGTAACCTTGCCGGCCTTCACGCTGCTCACTTCCACTTCACCCTGTTTTGGAGGCTTCAAGTAAGCAGAAATAGGATACAATACGGCACCAAGCCATGCAACGGCTGCGGAACCGAGAACCCATTTCAGAAAATCACGCTTGTTACCGCTCTCAGGATGATCCATTGCCTGCTCTTTCAAAAGAAGGAATGTTGAACAAGGTAACGTTTATAAGAGAAACTTCAGGTACACAAGGATGGTACCTGGACTGGTCAAATTCAATTTAAAGTAGGTTGTGACGGTGTTTCCAACAATGACATTAGTCATGTTTAAGGATGCCCAATTGCTAATACAAGTTCTCCGAGTGACATTCACTGCACGATTTGACCTTCCATTCCTCACCGATGTCGGTGGGATGACGGTATTCTATACCTTCCAGGCCAATTCGCAGTCCTTCTTTCTCAAATTTCTGAGCCAGGATGGTATGACAGACATTGCAATCCCTGGATAAGACCTTGCCGTCATCGCTAACATGGTTCCCGTCATGACAACGGAAACAGCCCAGGGAAGTTAAGTGCCCGATATTATCCGGATACGCCTTCCAGCTTGAACCCATTTCAGGGAAAAAGTTGCGATTGTATATCTTTTGAACTTCCTTAATAGCCCGGTCAATTTTCCCCGTGTCGGTCTTTACAAACTCCGGATAGTGATCCTGATAAAAATCGGTAATGAGAATCCTGATACTATCCAATGCATCGGGTTTTGTCCGAAAAGGTGTTTCCAGCGTTTTTACCGCGACATTCTTAATGAATGGAATTTTCGGATCAATCCAACCGGCGGACATCTCCTGGTTCACCGATTTGGCAGGATGCCTGTAAATATGGGTCGGCCGGTTGTGACAGTCAATGCAGTCCATCCTCCGTTCTTCGAGTTCGGCCAACTGCTCATCCGAAAGTTTGGACGTCTTGTTTCGATAAACCCTCACCGTACCGTCACCGTGCTTAACCCGAATCCATGGAATATCCTGTCTTCGCCTGTCCGCCGGCTTATAGTCGATCCGATTGGATATGTTCATGTGCCAGTGAATACCGGAGGTGGGACCTTCCTCATTATTGCCGCCACCGATATGAATGAGCAGATTCAGATCCCATTTGGTGTTCTTCTCGTCCGATAGAAAATAGGTCCATTTCCTCTGCTTTTCGCTGAAAAAGTGTTTGGGCCAATGACACTGTTCACAGGTCTGCTGCGCCGGGCGAAGGTTCTCGATGGGAGTCTGGATCGGTCTGGAATACTTGTTGAACAGTACGGAATAAACCTGATAGGAGCCGGAGATCTTCGCCTTGACAAACCATTCTGCACCTTCGCCAATATGGCACTGGGCACAACCCACCCGGGCGTGCGGCGAAAATTGATAGGCGGTATACTCAGGACTCATTACACTGTGACACATCTCGCCGCAGAATTGATCTGAATCGGTGAATTCATACGCTTTGTAGCTTCCGAACGCGGACAGTCCCAGGAAGAACATGGTACCGAACGATGTCAACGTAAAGGCAAGCCGATGACGCGGATTGTTGAAATCGATGGTCAACAGGGGTTTGTCTTCCTGACCTCGTCTCCTCCGTTTGTGAACACGCATGACTCCCCAGGCAATCATCACCACGCCTGCCACAAGAAATCCCGGCAGTATGATGAGCGTGATAATGCCCATATACGGCTTCGGGTGCTCGGACATGGCCTCGAGGACAAACAGGAAAATAATCAACGACAGGCTCAGCCCGCTGATGCCGGCCCCCAGCAGGGAGCGCATATTGTAAAAAGAAGATGGGAGAAGTCGTCTCATGGTTTCCTTATGATCGCTTGATGAATAAACTCACCGGTACGAGAAAATCATGGCATAGATGATCCAAAGCACAATGCTGAATCCGATGACGAGCGCTGTCCACCCAAACATCCGGATGGCCTTGATCACGATCGGCGGATACGGCTCTACAAGATACTTCTCCAATTCGCCATTCGCAACGAGGCTGTCATATTCATCCGGTTTGTCCGCCTTCAATTCTTCAACCGGCATCCTGCCCGTGAATACGACGATATCCATGGGGAATTTCTCCGGACGCAGGTGGGTATTGAAAAAATGCACGGTGAAAATGAAACCGACCGCCAGCAATGCCTCGTCGCTGTGAATGATGGTTGCAATATTGATCGCCCAGCCCGGCAATACCGTGGTGAACAACTCCGGGAACCACAAAATCAGACCGGTCGAACCGATCACCGCAATTCCCCAGAAGACGGCAAAGTAGTCGAATTTCTCCCAGTACGTCCATCGTCCAAATCTTGGACGGGGTCCTTTGTTCAAGAACCACTTAAGCGAACCGACAAATTCTTTCCAGTCCCGTTTGGTAAACAACATGGTATCCGGTCCGAGCAGCAGATTCTTCCATGTTTTATACTCACTTCTCTTCCGCCGAATGATATTTACAATATGGGAAATGAAAATCGTAAACATGAACACGGCGGCGAGCCGGTGGATGTATCCCGCGGATTCAAACCCTCCGAACACGTGACTCAACATGACCGCCCAGCCGGTATGCGAAAACTTCAACGTCATACCGGTAAGAGCAAGGCTGATAAAACTTACGATCATGACAATATGCAGGATACGATTCAGTCGCGTGAACCGTTGATACTGTCTTGCCGTTGTAGCCTCCTCTGCGATCCTAACGTGCATTTTTCTCATGCGCAGGGCTCTGGGAAGCCACAATAACGTATGGAAGCCGCCTATCGTAAAGGTGGTAATGAGCAGACCGGTCATGAACCAGAATGACCAAAACAGATACGGGTATTTATCCGGATCGTGGTGCGTCGCGTGGGTCAAATACCCCGCGAACTGACGGTTGGCGTTCGGGTGACATTTCTTGCACGTCTCCACCACATTGTCGCGACTCAAGTGGGATTTGGGATTGCTGACGGGCAGGATGTCGTGGGCTCCGTGACAATCGTAACATTTGGCCGTCTTGGCGTAACCAAGCTGTGAGACCTTGCCATGATACGTATCAAAATACGTCTTGGTAATGTCCTCGTGACATTTTCCGCACGTATTCATGATTTCCAATTT
>JAGQUY010000042.1 GCA_020438245.1 Bacteroidota bacterium | reverse complement strand
ATTAACCTCTTCTTAAATTGGCCTTTTGACGTCAAGAATATTGTCCATGCGATCACAATCGTCCTGATCGCCTCACCGGTGTTCTATTTTCAATTGATTGCTCCGCTCCTGCATCATGTTAGATCAGGGGAGGATCTGAAGAAACAGTTGGAAATTCAGAAGGCGTACTTTCAATCCGTGGTTGACAATGCACCGGAGGCAATTGTTCTTTTGAACCGCGATAACATTGTTATGCAGGCCAATCGTGAATTCACGTCTCTCTTTGGGTACACGTTCAAGGAAGTTCACGGTCGGCCACTTCATGAACTTATTGTCCCGCCGGATTTGCTCAATGAATCCAGGGTTATCCGCACAAGCGCCCTGCATGATGTGGTGGAAATGGAAACGCGACGAACGAACAAGGATGGGCTCGAAATGGACGTTGCGCTGATTTGCAAGCCGATCGTATTGGAGGGCGGCAACATCGGTATTATGGCTATGTATCGTGACATTCGGGAACGCCGAAAAGAAGAGGCTAGAATGCGGAGCCTATCAAAGTTTCCCGATGAAAATCCCTACCCCATTTTGCGAATCACGGCCAATGGTCGTGTCTTATATGCAAATAGAGCCAGCAAACCGCTCCTTGATCATTGGAAATGCCACGTCGGTGGTTTTGCGCCTCTCGACGTATTGAACAAAGCCGCAATGGTTTTTCAGCAGGGCCGCAAGAAAGAATCCGATGTTGACATCAATGGATCCACTTACGTGTTAACTTTTTCACACGTCACCGATGAAGAATATGTCAATATTTACGGTCTCGATATTACGGAACGCAAAAGAAACGAGACCATTAAGATGATTATTTACCGAATCGCCAATGAAGCGAACCAATGCCTTTCTTTGGAAGCTCTATATCAGTTCATCCACACCGAACTGAAGCGCCTCATCAACGCCAACAACTTCTATATCGCCCTGTGGAACCGAACGGACAATACGGTTTCATTTCCGTACTACGTAGATGATCATTCTGACGCACCGCCTGTGCAACCTTTCGGGTACGGATTGACCGAGTATACGCTGAGAACCGGTAAGACCTTGTATGCCCCTGCCAGCCGAATACGGGAACTGGTTTCCAGGGGGGTCGTGCGCCGCTCCGGCGAACCGAGCGCTGTCTGGATCGGAGTTCCTTTGAAAATTCGCGATTCTGTTTTTGGTTGCATGGCCGTACAAAGCTATGACAATGAAGCGCTGTATTCGGTAAAAGATGTGGAAATTCTGGAATACGTATCCAATCAGGTTGCGGTGGCCATTAATCAACGTCGCTCTGAAGACGAATTGCGCGTGGCGAAAGAGGTTGCAGAGTCTGCGGCGCAGGCCAAGGCTGACTTTCTGGCCACCATGAGCCATGAAATCAGGACACCCATGAATGGAGTTATCGGCATGGCTGAGTTGCTTGAAACTACCCCACTCAACAGGGAACAACTGGACTATGTGAACACCATCCGGATAAGCGGTGACGCCCTCCTGACCATAATCAACGATATCCTTGATTACTCCAAGATTGAATCGGGCAAGATGGAGTTGGAGCAAACCACGTTCGATCTGCGTCAGACAGTGGAAGATACCCTGGACTTGATTTCGTCCAAATCGGACAAAACGATCGATTTGCTATACACCATCGAAGATGATGTCCCAAAGTCTTTTGTTGGCGACGTAACCAGATTGCGGCAAGTGCTCGTCAATTTGTTGAACAATGCCATAAAATTCACGCAAGAGGGAGAAATTGTACTGTCCGTTGCGGTTCAATCTATGAGAGACGAAAACGATCTGGATGGGGAAATCCGATTAAAATTCAAAGTCAAGGACACTGGAATCGGAATTCCTCAGGAAAAAATGGGACGTCTCTTCAAATCGTTTTCCCAGGTAGATTCTTCGACCTCCAGGAAATTCGGGGGGAGCGGCCTCGGACTGGCCATTTCAGCCCGGTTAGTTGAATTGATGGGAGGACATGTTGGGGTGACCAGTGTGGAAGGACAGGGATCAACTTTTTACTTTACCATTAAACTGGGAGTCGCAGATGCCAAACCGGACAGGCTCGAAGCTCCGTCATGCATTCAAAATAGGCACATCTTGATCGTCGATAATAACACGCTTCAGCTAAGCATCCTGAGTCAGTGGTTGGCGTTGGGAGGTCTTAGGCGAACTTGCGTTTCTTCAGGACCTGAAGCCTTACTGGAGATTTCGAAGGGAAAAGTATTTGACCTGCTCCTGATCGATCTGACTATGCCCGACATGGGCGGGCTGGAGCTGGCTTCCATTGTTCAGAGTGCTGCACAAGCCCCACCTATAGCGTTTATGGCTTCCAGGGTCCGAAAGGAGATCATTACCTCTTCAGGAATACCCTATTCAGGCATCCTATCAAAACCAACGAGGCGAAAACAACTATTTGAGATTATCGAACAAGCATTGAATACCGCGCCGGCGACAACGGAAGCAATCAAAGCGTCTGCCGTGCCAGCGGTGGAGGCACCGGTTATAGTAGAGCATACATTGCGTATACTCCTTGCTGAGGACAACCCGATTAATCAGAAATTGGCGACCCATATGCTTGATAAAATGGGGTACCGTTGCGTCGTCGCGAATAACGGACTTGAAGCCGTGGAATTGGTATCAAAACAAAACTTTGATATTGTACTCATGGATATGCAAATGCCGGAGATGGACGGATTGGAGGCAACACGCGAAATACGGGACTCCGATGATCTAAGAAAACAGCCGGTAATTATTGCCATGACGGCCAACGCGCTGCAAGACGACCGGGAAAAATGCATCTCCGCCGGTATGGACGACTATATCACAAAACCTATTAAGTCCGCAATTGTTCAAAACATGATAGAGAAATGGTCCAAATCCACTGCGTCATCCGAGGTTGCTGCCTGAATCCGTAGGATGCGACCGTAGTTTTTCTTTCAAGCAGGATATGTGCTCGGGCGTAGTGCCGCAACATCCGCCTACGATTTTCATTTCCGCAGCCTCGGCTAATTCTTTCATCCGTACTGCATAGCCTTCCGGATCCAAAGCGTCTCCGGTATCAACGACATTGGCGTAGCCGCCGACGGGACCAGAGACACCGGCTCTGAGAACGCCCATCGCGTCTTTCAGAAGGTCCAATCCGATGCAGTTCAGTAAAATGGCCGAAGGACCAAGTGCTGCGATTTCACCAGATGCACGGAGTACTTCTTCCCCGCCGAGGAGGTGTTCCGGATCCTTAAGAATAAAGCTGACCATGACCGGCTTTTCCGTTTCGATGGCATACTGTGCAGCCAGCATGGCTTCCCTTATCGTGTTCATGGTCTCAATTAATATTAGATCCACACCAGCTTCATAAAGATGGTCAATGTGGCGACGATGATCGTCCCACAACACCTCTTCTTTCGGAACAAGATCGGGCCGATAGCAGTCTTCTACCGGTGCCACGGACCCGGCGATAAAAACCTCATATGGCATGGCTGCCGCATCCATGGCTGAACGGGCATCGTCCACCGCCGCTCTTGTCAGATAAGCGGCCTTATCTTCCAGACTCTCTTTCTTCAGTGTATACGGGTTGGTTCGGAAGGTGTTTGCGGTAATTAGCACGGCGCCTGCCTCGATATAGTCCTGATGCAGCCTGCGCAATACACTTCTCCCCTCCTTCGAAAGGAGAGCTATCGTAGACCAAAGTGGCAATTCCGTAGAGATACCGCGGCGCTCCAATTCACTGCCGGTGGCCCCGTCCAACAACAGTATGCGAGATGATTTGAGCCGCTCTTCAAATGGCATCAGTTCATTTGCTCGACGGATGTCTTGAGTTTGGAAATATTCTCCTGGAAAGTTGCCAATTTTGCTTTTTCTTTTTCGATCACCTGAGCAGGGGCCCGGCCAACAAACGATTCATTGCCGAGCTTTTGCCGGATGCTTCCGATTTGAATCTCCAGACGATCAATTTCCTTTTGAAGTCTTTCCCGTTCGATACCCAGGTCAATAATCCCCTCAAGCGGAATATACATCTGGATTCCGGCAACCACCGCGCTGGCCGCATTCTTTGGCTTGGATGCCGCGGCCGATACGGTCACTTTTTCGGTTCGCGCAAGCTGGGAAATCCGCGTCCATTCGGCAGACAGGAGGGCACGGACGTTTGCATCGTCGCAGACCAGCAAGAGATCCGATTTCTTGGACGGCGGTACGTTCATCGCGCTTCGGACGTTGCGTACGCCTGTGATAACTTCCTGCAACAACTCAAAATCCTTTTCGGCTCGAGCATCAATCCATTTGGCATCAACAGACGGCCATTTCTGCAGCATGATGCTGTCGGTCTCTCCCCGTACGTCGAGCCGTTGCCAGATTTCCTCCGTGATAAACGGCACAATGGGATGCATCAGTTTCATGGTCCCTTCGACGATATATAACGCGGTATTCAAGGTGCGTATTTTCGTTTCTTCTGGACTGTTGTATAGACGGTCTTTGATAACCTCCAGATACCAGTCACAAAAGTCTGACCAGAAAAACCTATAGGCGGCGTGCATGGCCTCGTGGAGTTTGTATTCTTCCAGGCCGTTGGTGATGCCTTCCACCGCGCGATGATATTTGCTCAGTATCCATCTATCGGAAAGTTCCAGCTCGTCTGAAGCAACGGGAAGGGACGGAAACGAACCCGGACATGCTTCTTTCTGAAGCGCCAGAAATCGAAATGCATTCCAAACCTTGTTTGCAAAATTACGACCCAGCTCAAAATGCTTTTCGGAAAGATGGATGTCCTGGCCTTCGGCGCTCAAGTCCACCAGCGTAAATCGGAGGGCATCGGCCGAATGGCTATTGATGATTTCAATCGGGTCGATGCCGTTGCCGAGTGATTTACTCATTTTCCGGCCTTTTTCGTCCCGAACAATTCCGTTGAAATAAACCTGATGAAAGGGCACCTTGCCGGTAAATTCAAGACCGGCCATGATCATTCTCGCCACCCAAAAAAAGATTATGTCGGGGCCGGTCACCAGCAGGTTGGTCGGATAAAAATAGTCCAGGTCTTTTGTTTGGCGGGGCCATCCCATGGCAGAAAAGGGCACGAGCCACGAAGAAAACCAGGTATCCAG
>JAGQUY010000041.1 GCA_020438245.1 Bacteroidota bacterium | reverse complement strand
GTGAAGGTAGCTGTACGTGTCCACGTTGCCCAGTGTGAGTCCGACGGCATAGGCGTATCTCTGAAGGATATCCTTGCTTTCGATGATTCGGTTTCTATTACGCTGGCCAACCATTAAAATCGCGTTGGTTTTGGTTTCTCCAGAACTCCGTTCGATTCGTTCAGCGGCATCGGCAACGGAAACGATCGGAATCAAATACATGGCTTGGGACTCAAGAATGGTTGAGAGATTATGAATATGTTGGAACTGGGCACTGTCGATAGAAGTAGGATCTTCGACATCATCCACGATGAAATAGCTCTTTTTGTGGTTCAGTAATTCCGAGTACGGTTTTAAGGTCAGATCGGCCTGAAATGACTTGAGTTGTTCGAGGGCCACGTTAGACCAGGAAATCGGGACAAGCCGGTTGGACTCCTCATCCACGACCCAAAGTACGGCACTCGTAAAGTCAAGTTCTTCACACAGTGCAGTGGTCACACTTTTAAGAAGAATCTTACGATCGGTCATCGACAGCAGTTGTTGCGTGGCTGTGTTGACCTGAATAAGCATCTGTGTATAGTCGCGCTCCTTCTGCACTACTTCACGCAATTTTCTGATTTCAAGCTGAAGGCGCAGATTTTCGCGGGCAACTTGGCGCGCTGCCGGAGAAATGGCGAACGTATTGTGCCGCTGAGTACGGATATTCAATAGCTGTTTGAGCCGCTTGCCCGCAAGCTGGAGCATGCTCTGAAGCAGAGAAGGCTGAAGCGAATCAGAGACGGGCCAAGATGCCGTGATGGAAGAGTCCATGGGTTTCATGATCAGTACTCTCTCCAGAACCGGTAAAACGCAACATAAGGAAGCCCCGATTGATTAAATAATCCGTAGAACTTGGAAAGATAGGACTGGATATGATAAACACTTATCTTGTCAGGATTCCCCAGACCGGTAATATTGCCGGATCCGATAATACCTCCGTACACGCTTTCTTTGTTATAAAGATCTACATCCTGGACGACCGAGACCGGATTGGGCAGATAGAGAATACCGTTAACGCGTTGACTGTTTTTCAGATCAACATCGCCGGTTACCACAACAATGCCTGCGATTTGTGCCCCGTTCTTGACTTCCAGATCCCCGTTGATATAAACCACATTCGGCGTGTCACTTACCGTGCCATTGGGACGCACGTGATAAAATCCGCTGTCCGGTGGTGATGGATAAATGCCGTTGTTGGGCATCGAATAGCTGCTTGAAAAGTAATGGCCTTGAGAAATGGAAATTTGCCGAAGCAGATCCGCATCGATGGTGGGCATCTCCGTGGCGAAATCGAATGCGCGCGCTGGATTTGGCGTGCCATCGGAGTCGCGCACGGTCACTTTTGAATTGAGATCGCCGGAGATGTAAACGGCATACGCGCTGATGTCTGAAAGGCGGATCCGAAACATCTGTTTGGAGGAAGCACTGCCGGCGGTTCCCGTCACCCGCACCTGCAGTGTATCTTTCAAGGCTGCAATGACCGTACTATCTTCGACGGTAACGTCTACGTTCCCTCCGGAGAAACCGGAATGAGTGGCCGACCAGTGCCAGTTGTTCGTATTAAAGGATTTGCGTACCGCATATTCAATGCCGGCTTGGCATACCTGGAAGGACTGTTTCACGCCCACATCGCTGGAAACCAATTGGGTGGAGTTCTGGGTGAAAACGACGATGGTCAGTCCGGCCGCTGTTAAAAGGCTGACAAAAAACACAGTTGTCACGAGGATTGAGCCTTTTTCGTTGTTGGTACGTTGGTTCATAGTTATCTCCGGTTCAGCTGTCTTATTGCAATGACCGTACCGACAAACTCTTAGAGTTAACTACAGACTAACTAATAATTTAAAGGCAAACTGGGCTACTCTGGGGTATGGCTTAAGAGCGTGCGTTATGGAAAAAAGCCATAGTCAGCGGGCATTGCGCAGAAGTATGGAACTGGATGTTGTCAACAGTCGGCCCTCAACTGAGGTTGAGAGGGTGGCCGTAACCATGGCTATCTCAGTTGTGGCTCCCGACGACCAGCTTGCTCCATCCCATGTGGCGTAGGTCAGGCTGAAGGAAGTCAATCCTGAGGATATAGAAACACCGTTTCGGAGCAGCTGACCGCTGCTGAACGTATACGAAATAGATTGATTTTGCACGTTGGAAAAGGTGAACTGAGAAACCGTGGCCGTTGCGATGCTGCTTTTGTTTCGAAGGTTGCGAATATCACGCGTCATAAGCCGATTTGCATGGTGAAACGCTTCCAGAGCAAGAGACTGGCTGAGGGTTTCCGCGTAGGACTCCGCGCCTGTTCGAAAAAAGAAGAGTGCCCCGGTGAGTACCAGCGCGCTAAGCGTCATAAACGTGATCACTTCCATGAGGGTAAAGCCGTGCTGCGAACGGCCGGTTGTCAATATCGAGTGATCCATGTGGTCATGCTCACGCTTGCGATATCAGGATGGGAGACGCTTACTACAACGGACGTGTATGAAACGCCGTTAAAAGACAGGTTTGGCGTAACTGTTGTTGTGCGTGTAAAACCTGAGGTCAGGCTTTCGGAAGGGTATCGACCGGTGGTCGTAACGTACGAATAGCCACGGGATGGAGACATCTTGTCGGTGGCGATCTGCTCCAGTTTTTGCTCACACAGATAAACCGCTCTTGATTCAATTTCCAGAGATGTTGTACCAATAACAGCAACGGCGAACAGTTGAACCAGTGCCGGAACAGATATACCGAGAAACAACACGGTCAGGATGATATCGAGAAATCCGTGACCTTTTTCCGAGGGGTTCATGGCGGTTCAGTGCTTTCCCATATGACCGAGCATGTCCCACATCGGCATGAAGATCGCCAATGCGATAAACAGAATGACCACGCCGAGAAGAACGGTGATCATCGGTTCAATCAGGGTGGTCAGATTCTTGACGGTGTAATCCACTTCCCGGTCGTAATACTCGGCGATGTTTGCCATCATCGTGTCCAACGAACCCGATTTTTCACCGATAGAAATCATCTGAACAACCACCGGAGGAAAAACCTCGCTGCGTTTGAGCGGTTGCGCAAGCCCTTGTCCTGCTTCGACACCGCGCATGGCCTTGATCAATTCATCCGCGACGATCACGTTTCCGATCGTTTGAGAGAGAATGTTCAATGTTTGAAGGATCGGAAGACCGCTTCGATTGAGTGTTTCAAACGTCTTGGCAAAACGGGATATGTATGTTTTCACGTTCAGAGTGCCAAACACCGGCAATTTCATTTTTCTTGCGTCCCACCAGCGGTGGCCCGTCGGAGTGCGAAGCCATTTCTTGGTTACGAAAACCAGTGCGATAACGGAAGGGATGGCAATCATCCAATAGTCGGTAATGACCGTGTTGATGCCGATCAGGATCTGCGTTGGCAGGGGCAGTTCGACTTTCATTTTTTTAAAAATGGTGACGAATCGGGGTACGACCAGCGTAATCAACGTTATGAATGCAATCACAACTCCGCTCAATACAATCAACGGATATCGTGTCGCTTTTTTGATGTTGGTCCGGATCTCCAGATCGTGCGACAGGAAAGCGACCAGCCGGTCAAGCACGTCCTCCAGCATACCGCCGACTTCACCCACCCGTACCATATCGACGTAGAGCCTCGGGAATACTTTAGGGTTCATGCTGAGAGCTTCGTTTAGGGATTTGCCACTCTGGATTTCATCCGCTGTCTTCCGGATGACCTCTTTCAATGAGGGAGTCCCTGCCTGTTCCTCCAGCGCTTGAAGACATCCGACAAGGGGTACACCCGCCTTGAACAGCGTTGCAAATTGTTTGGTGAAAACGATCAGCTCCTTGGGATCTACCTTGGTCTTGGCGGCGAACAGTCCTCCGAGTGCGTTCTTTTTCTCAGAAATATTCAACGGCAGATAGTTAAGGCGGTCGAGTTGTTCGGTAACGAAACCGATGTTGGGTGCTTCGATCGTGTCGACCACCACTTGTCCGGCGTTATTGATTGCGCGATAATTGAAAACGGCCATGGATCAATCCTCCGACGTCACACGCCAGACTTCTTCCAGCGTGGTGAGACCCTGATGGGCTTTTTGAATTCCGTCCCGTCGCAGCGTACGCATACCGTTTTCGAGAGCGGCTTCCTTGACGCGTGCGGCAGATGCACGCTCAATGGTCAGTTTTCTGATTTCGTCGTTGATCATCATCAGCTCGTAAACGGCCATTCGGCCCTTATATCCTCGATTTCCGCAGTCCGAACATCCCTTGGCGCGGTAGAATGTTTGCTGACCGCTTAACCCCAGTGTTTTGCACTGCGCAGCATCCGGCGTGTACGCTTCACGGCATTTTGGACACAATTTCCGAACCAGTCGCTGGGCCAGTACACCTGCCATAGAAGAAGCCACCAGGAAAGGTTCAATACCCATATCGATCAACCGGTTGATGGCCCCGGGTGCATCGTTGGTGTGGAGGGTTGAGAAGACAAGGTGGCCGGTCAGGGCTGATTCGATGGAAATATGCGCGGTTTCTTTGTCCCGTATTTCACCAACCATGATCACGTCCGGATCCTGACGAAGTATGGATCGGAGCCCGGCGGCAAACGTGAGACCGATCTTCGCGTGAATCTGACATTGTCTGACAAGGTCAAGTCGGTATTCGATAGGATCTTCGACGGTGATGATGTTCTTATCAACGGAGTTGATGGCATGAAGGCCTGAATACAATGTTGTGGTCTTGCCGCTGCCCGTCGGACCGGTCACGAGAATAATACCATGCGGCCTGCGGATCAGTTCGTTGAAGAACAGCAGTGTATTTTTGTCGAATCCCAGTTTATCGAGGCTCAAGGCCACGCTGCTCTTGTCAAGGATTCGCATGACCAGATTCTCGCCGTGAATGGTGGGAAAGGAGGAAATACGAAAATCGATGGGCCGATGACCGATTCGCGTTTGAAAACGGCCGTCCTGCGGCAGCCGTTTTTCC
>JAGQUY010000040.1:12023-15796 GCA_020438245.1 Bacteroidota bacterium | reverse complement strand
GCACGGGCGACGATCTCTTCCGCGGAGAGCTCTTGTGCAGACACTTGGGAGACGCACAGACAACCGAGGATAAACAGGACGGTGAAAGGAAAAAGGTTTCTCATTGAATAACTTTTGTCGGTTTGCGAGTTGAATTTAGATGAATATATTTCATAAGTCAACGGAAGGAATCCCGAGGAGGTAAATGCCATGTCTGCGTATCCGGATTTTGTCGCCCGATTTTATAACGTAATATACGACCGGTTGAGGTCATCTGTTGATCATGCCTATTATCTAAAGCAGTTGACCAGCGCAGAAGGGCCGGTGCTGGAAGTTGGCGTTGGCACCGGAAGGCTTTTCAAGGATGCCTGGAGCGCCAACGCGGATATCTATGGGGTTGATCTGAGTGAAGCCATGCTAAAAATCGCACGCACGCAGCCGGGGATTGAACCTCATCGGCTGATCTCAGGGGATATTAGGACCATGCAGCTTGGGAAGTCGTTCTCACGGATTGTCGCGCCCTTTAGGGTTTTTGGTCATCTCGTCAGCCTGGAGGATCAGTTGATCGCCCTCGATGTCATCTCCCGTCATCTAACGAAAAATGGAACATTTGTTTTTGACGTGTTTGTGCCGGATGCGGTTTTGTGTACCAAGGGCCTTGAACCCACGCTAGATTTCGACGGGTTCTGGACCGACGGATGTTACCTTCGCAGAACGACCTCTGTGTGTCCCGACTATTTGAACCAGATCAACCATGTTTCCATGCAGTACGAATGGTATGAGAACGGCCGCGATTGTTCCGGGACAAGGGATTTTCCCATGCGATACTTTTTTCGGTATGAATTGGAGCATCTTATCGGACGATCTCCATTGACTCTTGATAGTCTCAACGGTGATTTCGAAGGTGGAGGTCTCGAAACGGGCTCCAAAGAGTTTGTTGTGGTTTGCCGCCTATAAACACAAAAAATACAGTCCTCTTCAGTTGTTTTTTGCTTGAATTTCTGCCCGAAAAACAGTATGATTTAAACTGTTAATTCGCAATAAAAGATCAATAAAAATAATAAGTTAGATAGCGCATTTTGCACTCTACAGTTGAGGAGAGTTTATGAAGTTTACGGTATCTCAGGCGGAGTTAAGCAAGGCCTTGGCACGCGTCATCAATGTGGTTCCAACAAAGACAACGTTGCCAGTTTTAGGTAATATCCTCCTGAAAGTTGACGACGGAGCGCTGACACTCACCGCCACCGATTTGGATGTGTCGGTTACGACCAAGATTGCAGTTGATGTGAAAAAAGGCGGCAGCCTGACAGTGCCCTCCAAACCGTTGAATGACCTTGTGAAAAATCTCCCAAATATTCCCCTTGAGATTTCCGCCGATCCTCAGTTCAAATTGTTGGTAACCTGTGATAAAGGGGATTACCGAATAAGCGGCGAATCAGATGACGACTATCCGGCGCTTCCTATTATCGATCAAAAAGCATCGGTGAAAATCGACGCCAAAATGCTGTCAAGGATGATCGGAAAAACGACCTTTGCCGTATCCACCGATACTCTTCGACCGGCACTGACGGGGGTGCTTTTCCAGATTGTCGACAAGGAGTTTCGTCTCGTTGCAACCGACGGACATCGTCTGGCAAAGATGATCTGCAGGTCGTTCGAGTCCAACGTGAAGGAAAAGTTGAACGTTGTTGTTCCAACCAAGGCGTTGACCGAAGTTGCCAAAGAGACACGGGATACAATTTCTGTGCAAGTTGGCCAGAACCATGTTCGATTTGACATGACGGATGCACAACTGTATAGCCGCATTCTGGATGAGACCTATCCTGATTATGAGCGCGTCATTCCCTCCAACAACGACAAGAAATTGACGATTGAAACCCAGACTCTCGTAGATGCCTTCAAGCGGGTTTCCATCTTCGCCAACCCAATCACTCATCAAGTTCGCCTGAGTCTTGCGAAGAAGGGGTTGACGTTGTCCGCCGAAGATATGGAGGGCGGCAGCACCGGTTCGGAAAAATTGGCCGCCGAATACGAAGGCGACGATTTGCAAATAGGATATAATTCACAACTTGTTCTGGCGGCGTTGAACCACATTGATACCAAGGAGACCGTTATCGCATTCAAGAGTCCAACGAGTGCGGGTGTGGTAACTCCGGCGGAACAGGCGGATGGCGAAGATCATATGATGTTGGTTATGCCGGTCCGGCTTAATGATTAGAGGCCTGGGATGACGGGCGGATGGTTTTGTCATCGTTGCGCCTCAAAGACTTTCGAAACTACATATCCGCCGAACTATCGTTCTGTGACCGGATCAATTTTTTCCACGGACTTAATGGACAAGGTAAGACATCCGTCTTGGAAGCGATTTACTATTTGTCGCTTTCCAAGAGCTTTCGAACCCAGGACGATCTGACCGTAATTCGCTTTGATGCGCCGTATCTGGAGGTGGAGGGTCTTTTTGAAAAAGACCAACGTTCTTTGGTAAATCAGGTAAGAGTGGTAGTTCATCGGACGGACGGTAAATCCGTTTTGGTGGACAAAAGAAGGCTTGATCGCCTCGCCGATTTGGTGGGGCAATTTCCGTCTGTCGTTGCGGCACCGGAGGATGTGCTGATCATCTCGGGTGCGCCATCCGGACGGAGACGCTGGCTGGACATTGCAATTTCTCAGGTGCAGTCCGTCTATCTCAAAGATCTGCAGATTTATCGCCAGGCGTTGAGGCAGCGCAACGCGCTTCTGCTGGAATCCGCTGTTCAACCGGACAGCCTGGATGTTTGGGATCGTGAACTCAGTCAAACGGGCGCCAGGCTGATACGGGCTCGAAAGTTCTATCTGGAAAGGCTGTCTCCCTATGTTGAGGACGTCTACAGAAGCATCTCCGACGGAAATGAGACGATCGGCCTGGGTTATAAAAGCTCCATTGAATGGGAGGCGGAGGATTTGCTCGAAAATACTTTTTTGACGCAGCTAAGGACAGCCAGATCCAGAGATATATTGAGAAGATCGTCCACGGTCGGGCCGCATAAAGACGAAGTAGTCTTCGAACTTGGCGGCCATCCGTTCAGGGAGTATGCCTCTCAGGGGCAGTTTAAGACACTGGCGGTGGCGATTCGATTTGCAGAATTTCTATGCATGAGCGATCATCATGATCGGATTCCTCTTCTGTTGCTCGATGATGTTTTTTCGGAGTTGGATGCGAACCGACGATACCATTTGATGGCCTATCTTGATCGTGCGCATCAGGTGTTTATCACCGGAACGGAACCATGGGAGAAAGCGTTGAGCAAACAGGAAATCAGACTTTTTGAAGTGGAAGATGCGCACGTGGAGGCCGTTCATTGAGCAAGTCCTTCAAGGATCTCGGCGGTGAGCTTGATCAACTGCTCGAGCAGATCGGCATTCGGGAGCGAGTGGATGAACAACGCGTTCTTCAACTTTTCGAGACAATCATGGGTGCTTCTTTTTGCAAAAGGGCCCGGGCGGTGAAAATCGAAAGAGGTATACTGTATATTGAGGTTGAAAGCAGTGCCTGGCGACAGGAGCTATTTTATCAAAAAAGTATGATCAAAACGCGTCTGAATGAAGCGTTGGGCAGGGTGTTCGTCAAAGACGTGATCTTCCGATGATTTTTTTAATCTTCTTATAAAATGAGGTTCTTTATTTATGGCGGTTGCTGAAAAACCAAAAAAAACCGGCGGCAAGTATGAAGCCGAGAATATTCAGGTTCTTGAAGGCCTTGAACACGTCCGTCGCAGACCGGCAATGTATATCGGAGATGTCGGGACGCGAGGTCT
>JAGQUY010000040.1:0-11965 GCA_020438245.1 Bacteroidota bacterium | reverse complement strand
TATTGCAATGAAATCGAAGTCAGCATCAACACCGACAACAGTATTACCGTGATTGATAATGGCCGCGGCATTCCCGTGGACATGCACAAGAAGGAAAAGAAGCCGGCGGTGGAGGTTGTCATGACCATGCTGGGAGCGGGCGGAAAGTTCGATAAAAACACGTACAAGGTTTCCGGCGGCTTGCACGGCGTTGGAGCCTCGGTCGTGAATGCGCTTGCTGAGTGGTGTACCGTGGAAGTTCACCGTAATGGCAAAGCCTATGTCCAGAAATACAAACTGGGCAAGGCGGTCACCAAGGTGGAAGAAACGGGCAAGGCCAAAGATACCGGTACCACAACGACCTTCATGGCGGATAGTTCCATATTCAAGAAGATCAATTGGTCATTTGAGATGCTCTCCGGGAGATTACGGGAGCTGGCCTTCCTGAATCGCAATTTGAAAATTGCCCTTGAAGACAAGCGTGAAAAGAAAAAGGAAGTCTATCACTATGAAGGCGGCATCTCCGAATTTGTCCAATACCTGGATGAATCTCGAAAAGCGCTGATGAAGAAGCCGATCTATATTGAGGCGGAAAAGGACGGCACGCCGGTGGAAATGGCTTTTCAATACAATGACTCGTACACTGAAAATGTTTTCAGCTATGTTAACAATATCAATACGGTGGAGGGCGGAACTCATTTGTCCGGTTTCCGCACGGCGTTGACCCGCACCCTTAATAACTACGCGCAAAAGAACAACCTGATCAAAGAAAAAGAAAATATCAGTATTCAGGGGGAAGATACTCGGGAAGGGCTTACGGCCATCATCAGCGTCAAGGTTGCTGAGCCGCAGTTTGAGGGTCAGACAAAGACCAAACTGGGTAATGGTGAAGTCAAAGGGATTGTCGAACAGGCTGTCGGAGAGGGGTTGATGGAGTATCTGGAGAAACACTCCACCATTGCCAAACAAATAATCGACAAATGTGTAAGCGCGGCGAGGGCTAGAGAAGCGGCTCGTAAGGCTAGAGATCTGACCCGCAAGAAGAATATGCTCGAAAGTTCAGGATTGCCCGGCAAACTTGCCGATTGTTCAATTAATGATCCGAACTTCTGTGAAATCTATCTTGTCGAGGGAGATTCAGCCGGCGGCTCTGCCAAGCAGGGAAGGGACCGTCGTTTTCAGGCTATTCTGCCTTTGAAGGGTAAAATTCTCAATGTGGAAAAAGCCCGTCTGGATAAAATGCTGGCCAATGAAGAAATCTTGACACTGGTTAGCGCGCTGGGTACAGGTATTGGAGCAGATGATTTCAACGTGGCCAATCTGCGGTATGGAAAAGTCATTATCATGACTGACGCCGACGTTGACGGAGCCCACATTCGCACGCTTCTGCTGACATTCTTTTTCCGATATATGCGTCCGATGGTGGAAAGCGGAAATTTGTACATCGCCCAGCCGCCTCTTTATAGGCTGAAAAAGGGCAAGGAAGAGAAGTACGCCTTCGACGATGAAGAAAAGGACAACCTGCTGAAAGCGTGGGGAGCAAAAGAAGATGACGTGAACATCCAGCGATACAAAGGTCTTGGTGAAATGAATCCTGATCAGCTTTGGGGAACCACCATGGATCCTGATAAACGGGTGCTGTTGCAGGTTTCCATCGAAGATGCAGCCACGGCCGACCATGTATTCTCCACCCTGATGGGTGACGCCGTTGAGCCCAGACGAAAGTTCATTGAGGACAATGCCAAATACGTGAGGAACCTCGATATTTAGCGTATCGTGCAGGATTCCAGTATGCGCCGTAAAAATTAATACCAAGGAGATAGAACCTACATGTCGACGATAGAAAAGATTGTTCCCATCAATATTGAGGATGAGATGCGCGATTGCTACATCGATTATTCGATGTCCGTGATCGTTTCCAGGGCTATTCCGGACGTTCGCGACGGTCTGAAACCCGTCCATCGCCGCGTGCTCTTCGGCATGAACGAACTTGGTCTGGCCTATAATCGTCCCTACAAAAAATCTGCGCGTGTTGTCGGAGAGGTGCTGGGTAAGTATCATCCGCATGGAGACACCGCCGTGTACGATACTATTGTGCGCATGGTGCAGACGTTTTCTTTGCGGTATCCTCTTGTCGATGGACAGGGTAACTTTGGTTCTATTGACGGAGACTCTCCTGCGGCGATGCGGTATACCGAAGTACGTCTTTCGCGTATCGCCGAAGAAATGCTCAACGATCTGGAAAAGAATACGGTCAACTTCGTTCCCAATTTCGACGAAACCCTGAAGATGCCGGAGGTGCTTCCTGCTGTCATTCCTAATCTGCTGATCAACGGCTCGGCCGGAATCGCCGTGGGTATGGCCACCAATATTCCTCCGCACAATCTGACCGAGGTGGTCGATGGAGTCTGTGCGGTGATCGATGATGCGAAAATCTCCATCAAAGATCTCATGAAAATAGTCAAAGGTCCGGATTTTCCGACGGCAGGCATTATCAACGGTGCGTCGGGGATTAAAGACGCTTATGAGACCGGACGGGGGAAAATTACCGTGCGCGCGCGCGCAAGCATTGAGACCGCCAAGAATGGCCGCCAGAGCATCATCGTCACCGAACTGCCGTATCAGGTCAACAAGGCCTCTCTGCTCGAAAAGATCGGTGATTTGGTTCGGGACAAAAAAGTGGAAGATGTTTCTGCGCTTCGAGATGAATCCGACCGAGACGGCATGCGCATCGTAATCGAATTGAAGAAAGATGCCAACGCGCAGGTCATCATGAATAATTTGTATAAGCATACAACGATGCAAACGACCTTCGGCATCATTATGCTGGCACTCGTTGACGGCCGGCCGATGGTGCTTAATCTCAAAGAAATGCTGGAGCATTTCATTTCCCACCGACATGAGGTGGTGCTCCGAAGAACCAAGTTCGAACTCGAAGCCGCCGAACGTCGGGCCCATATTCTGGAAGGCTTGAAGATCGCTCTGGAAAATATCGATGCGGTTATTGCCCTGATCAAAAAATCCAAAGATCCGCAAGCCGCTAAAGACGGTTTGATGAAGAAATTCAAGCTGTCCGAGATCCAGGCTACTGAAATCTTGAAGATGCAGCTGCAGCGACTTACCAGTCTTGAAGTGCACAAGATCGAAGAAGAATACAAAGAAGTTATCAAACTGATTGAGAAACTGAAGGGCATTCTGAATAGCAAGGCCAAACGGATGCAGATCATCAAGGACGAGCTGGCCGGAATCAAGAAAACGTTTGGTGACGAGCGCCGCACGGAGATTATCAAGAAAGAAGCCAAAGAAATCGACTTTGAAGACACCATTGCCGAAGAAGAAATGGTCGTAACGATTTCCCACCAAGGGTATATCAAACGCTTCCCCGTCAGCGGCTACCGCCGACAGGGTCGTGGGGGGCAGGGTGTCACCGGAAGTGCAACCAAGGAAGACGATTTTGTGGAGCACTTGTTCGTTGCGTCGACGCATGAATACATCATGTTTTTTACCAACAAGGGTCGCTGTTATTGGCTAAAGGTGTATGAAATTCCCCAGGTGGGCAAAGCTGCACGCGGAAAACACATTACCAATATGATCGAACAGCAGCCGGACGAACAAGTTCGCGCCATCATCAATGTGAAAGAGTTCAGCGACTCCATGTCGGTATTGATGGTGACAAAAAACGGTATCATAAAACGATCCAATCTGTCCGATTACAGCAATCCCAGAAAGGGCGGCATCATCGCCATTACGATCGAAAACAAGGACGATCTGGTGGAAGCCAAACTGACAGATCTCAAACAGGATGTCATCCTGGGAACCAAAAACGGTATGTCCATCCGCTTCAAGGGAGAGGACGTTCGGGAAATGGGCAGGACCGCACGCGGTGTGACGGGTATCACGCTGGCAAAGGGAGACTTTGTTATCGGTATGGTTTGCCTGAAACGCGAGCACGGAACCATACTGGTTGTCAGTGATTTGGGCTTTGGTAAACGAAGCGAGGTTGCGGACTACCGGACGACGAAGCGAGGCGGCAAAGGAATCATAACCATGAAGGCCACGGACAAGACGGGCGTCATGATTGCCATTCGGGAAGTAGTAGACAACGAAGATCTCATGATCATCACGGAAGCCGGCATGGTGATTCGTTTGAAAATGTCCGAAATCAGGACCATGGGACGCAATACCCAGGGAGTTCGCTTGGTCAAACTGAAGACCAAGGATACCATTTCCGACATCACCAGCATCCAGGAAGATGAAGGCGGTGAAGCGTAAAACAAAGTCTGGCAAGACCTCGTCCGTAAAACGACGGGCTCAGAAGGTGTCATCGTCGACCGTTACCAGGTTGTCGAAGTACTATCGAACGTTGAATGACCTTATGCAACAGGGTATCGAGCATATCTCGTCGGAGGAATTGGCCAAGATAGAGGGATTCACGAGTGCGCAGGTTCGTAAGGATCTTTCATTCTTTGGTAGTTTTGGACGTCGGGGACTTGGGTATAATACCTCTGAATTGCGAAACCGAATCGCCACGATCATGGGCCTGAACAGAAGTTGGAATGTCGCCATTGTCGGAGCGGGGAACATCGGCTCGGCTCTGGTGGATTATGCCGAATTCCGGGCGCATGGGTTCAATATCAGGGCGCTGTTCGATAATGACAACACCAAGGTGGGAACAACGGTCAAATCGTTGATTGTGCAGCCTGTGGATGCGCTTGAAGAAGGTCTCAAGCGGGATCGGATAGATATCGTCATTCTTGCGATTCCGGCATCCGCCGCGCAGGCCATGGCAGATCGTCTGGCCTTGACATCCGTTCGTGGCATTTTGAATTTTGCTCCCAAGCGCCTCCATGTACCGTCTGCCATGGTTGTTCGTCAGGAGAATACCGCCATGGAACTGGAAGCCTTATCCTATTTCATTCTCAATCAAAAGCGTCGACCGGAAGACGCGGTATCGTAGGAGAGTCATGTTCGAAAAAATTGTAGACCAGGTTTTGGCCACGCTTCAAGCGAATATCTCTTCAGAGCAGGGTCAGTGGTCCTACTTCGAGATTACGCGAGAAACGTCTGACGAGACCATCCGAAGAATCTTCCAGCTTCGATACGAAGATATTTTTCAGAGGGAAGCTGAGCGTCTTCAGACGCCGCCCGAAGGCTCCATGTTGCCCTATGAATCCGATGCGGTGAAAAAGAGTGTTGCACGCCTCGTGGACGATCTGAAAAAGAACTTCATGATTCCCAAGAGTGACATCGAAAAAATCATGAGGGATACCCTGTTTACGAAGCTACGATATCTCGTACAGCCGTTGGCAACCATTGAAAGCCTGCTTTTTGAGGAGGCCACAGCCCGTAAAGTCTCTGATATTGTTGCCAAATTCAGGGAATTTGAGAAATTCAGGTACTATCCGGATGCCTTGGAGAGGTACGCACAAGCCAAGGCTATAACCCATCTCACGCGCGGTCAGCTTGGATTGCTCATTACCGAGATCAATCAAAGCCTGTTTGGTGATAATCTGGATAATGTTTTGAAGCTCTGTGGTCTTATCATGAAAGAAATCAACGATATCGAAGGGAAAACCACCAGTACGATCGATACCGAAATTCTCATGAAGGCATTTCAAGACCCGAGTTTGCGCGACTATGATGTGGCGCTCAATATTGAAAAAGAACTCGGTTCCGACCGGATCAATATATACGGCCTTCGTCAGGTTCTCAACCGATTCAATATCCTGAAACAAAAGAAGGCGGTTCCTTTGCGGGTGGAGAAAGCGGCGGCGGCGGTCAGGGTTCAGGCAGCTTCAAAAAAAGCGGACACAACAAAGACAGTCATCGAAGAAACGCTTTCCGAGGACAGCGCGGAAATCATAGATATCGACAAGATTATTGCTGAGAAGCCCAAAAAGGATTCGACAGACCAACTCCAAGCCAGATCGGCCGATCACCAGTCCAAAGAACCGGTCAAGACCCCGGTCATTAAGTCGCCGTCGGATGTGACAGGTGAGTTCAATAAAGAAGATCTGACATCGGGGTTTTCAGATGATACGGCGGCAATCAAGTTGACGGATCTCAAAGAAAGCGATCATCTCGTGTTGTTGCAGATGCTGATTACCCCCAAGGACGAGAAAATAATCATCTCGACGATTTTCAAGACAGATGGTGAGGCCTACAACGATTTCATCAGCTTGATCAATCGAACCAAAACTTGGAAGGAAGCGATTGCCATTCTGGACGACACGTTGGCTTCCCTTGAGTTTGACCCGTACAGCAAGGAAGCCATCCGACTGAGTGACATTGTCTATGCCCGTTATTACCCACCTGAATTGGCCGAATAAGGAGATCCATGGATAACATGCCGTATTTGTTTGCCGCCTTTGCCATTATTTGGGCGCTTTTGTTTTATTACATCTACCGGATGACCAAACGTCAGAAGGAAATGATGGAGGATATTCAGCGTCTTCGGACGTTGCTTGCGGAGAAACAGAAAGGAAATTAGTCGAGAGAATCGACGAGGATGATGATGGCCGTCAGATTGTCCATGGCGCCGCCTTCATAGACCATGTCCTTGATTTCCTGACAGATTTCCTCAGGCGATTTGCCCCCGCGGGCGAAGGCGCGTATGTCATCACTATTGACATATTCCGATACCCCATCCGAACAAAGCATATAAAAATCATTGATCTGAACGTCGCTGTCTTTCAGATAGACGTCGACGTCGGGTTTGTGAGCGATACAGCTCAGTAAGACGTTTCGCATTGGATGCCGCCGTGCCTGCTCCGGACTGATTATACCCCGATCAATCATCTGCTGTACGATACTCTGATCCTTAGTCAACTGCTCAAACTCGTCATTGCGCACCCGGTAAATTTTACTGTCTCCCACATGCCCGACCAGGGAGTGCTGCTGAAAAAAGTAGAGAATGGAAAGCGTCGATCCCATATTGTGGTATTCGGGTTTTTGAGCTTCCGAGTGAACCACCGCATTGACCCGTTTGACCGATTTTTCCAAGGTCTTCAACTCCGACGGCGCCGACAGTCCGTTCTCACGCGTCGCATCCTCGAAGAAATCCTTGAACTTTTCGATGGTCATGTTGCTCGCAACTTCGCCGGCCAGCTCTCCGCCAAGCCCATCCGCCACAATAAACAGCGGGTCGGCGACCAGATAGGAATCTTCGTTGTGGGTACGATTAGGATTCAGCCCACGGTCTGAAATACTTGCGACACGCAGTTTCATGGAGAATACCCCAAGGATTTAAGGTTTATTTTAAATAAAAAGACGGCTTAAATCAAGGCGGAAGACATTGGAATCCAGCGTTGACTTTTTATTGAACATCGTCTACCTTTGAGATCAAACAAGGAGATTCTATGAAAGCGTTTGCGGGCATTGCTTTATTATTATCTGTTCTAAGCGGCAGTTTGTCTGCTCAAGATTCGGCGTACAACACCGACGTGCTCAAATCGCGAAAGAGAATTACCGATGCGGAATGGAAGCAGATGCAGGACAATTCAGCTGCGAGACTCAAACAATTTGACAATACGAACGCCGGAGATATGTCGGCTTGGGCGCAAAAAGGATATACGGTTCTCAAGATGAACCAGACGTTGAAGCTGGATGTTGAGGTCAACGCTTTGTTTGAGTCACTCGCGTACAGCGGGCAGAATGCCAAAGGGGAAGCTGCAGTTCGGAAACGAAACACCTTCAAAATAGGTCCGGGTCAGTTCGAGATCAAAGACGGTATTATTAAAAGAATTCAGTAAGATTACTACGTCCCGGGTATCTCCTCATTGACGCAAAGATTGCGTCGCAATAAAGTAACGCCTCCATTTCTTCATCATGACATAAAAAAGGCTGTTCCTCGTATGAGGAACAGCCCGTTGTGTAAATCCAGCAGAGAAGACTAGCTGGCCGCACCCAGCGACTGCAGTTTAGCCAACAAAGTGGTTGAATCCGTGTAATTGTTCCCACTCAACGTATAAGAATAGGACGGCTCCAGCACTTTGATTTTCGCAAGGCAGTTGGTGTAATCGGCCATTTGCAAATAACAGGCCGCCTGGATCCAGACAATATCATCCTTATCAATTCTGGGATCGAGACTGAAGCTAAAATTGGCATCTGCCGCAAGAACCGCATTGGCTTTGGCCAGCGCAGTTGTTGGATTATTCAAAGCCCACAACGCGAAACTCCAGCCGGCATTTCCTTCCGGCGTGATTGAGCCGGCGATCGTTGTGAAGAAACTGTCTGCTTGGCTTGAGTTATTGAGCCGTAGAGAACACCATCCGGCGCCCACCACAGCAGGAACACCTTGGGATGGAATCAAATCGATATAGTTCTCCAGCGCGGTACTGTAATCACCATTCGTAAATTTCGCATTGGCCTTTGTGATGCTGACCTTTTTGCCGCCTCCACCGCATCCGCTCATCAGGGCAAATGCGATCAGAGATAAAACAAGTTTTCTGAACATGAGATGTATCTCCTGCTTAATGAATTTCTATTTGATAAATAACATTTTTTGCGTCTTTACAAACCTGCCTGCCTCCATTCGGTAAAGATACACGCCCGAGGAAACCTGCAAACCGGCATTATTCCTGCCATCCCACTGAATATTGAAGCGTCCGACGTCTTTCACCTGGTTGACCAGAGTCCTGACTTCCTGGCCAAGTACATTGTAGACTTTGATCGTGACGTGACCTGCTTTCGGTACGGAGTAGGCAATCGTCGTGCTCGGATTGAACGGATTGGGGTAATTTTGTTCCAAGGTGAAGCTGGCAGGAACACTGATATGATCCGGGTTGTACAGTGCAGCCAAACTCTTGGCCGTTGTCGTCGCACTCAATTTGCCGTGGTGTCCTTCGCCGCCCACATAGATCCATTGACCGTCCTCGAACGCGTAGAGGCCGATCTTAGATTCGTCCAAATTCGAAACTTGGCTCCGTAATTCGTTCAGATCAGTTAGAGAGACTTCCAAGTCGACGAAGTTGTTGGAGCCAGTGACCACGAGATTTTTCCTTGTGTCCACTGGAGCCCAGCCTGCAGGAAGGTCGGTGACGTCCTCTTCATGGACGAGAAGGTAGCCTTGTCCACTTCCCTTGAATTGGAACTTGCCCACGCTGAGTGATTTTGCCAACTCGGCGACGGTGAACGATGCGCTCGTGTTGGAGGTATTGTTCGACGTGTCCTGTCCGGTCGCGGAAACGGAAAGCGTTCGCGTATCCGTAATCTTGTAGGTACCAAAGAAAATATCACCCTGCTTTTGAACCGCTACAGAAGAACTATTTACCGACAGTGTTGCGCTGGACAAGGGTTCATTGGCCCCTATGCCAAAGCGAACGACATCGAGAACGGGTGTGGCCAGTGCGCCCAAAGAAAGGGTTGGCGCAATGATATCGGGATCAAATGCAACAGTCGTCTGTTTGGCAACCGAAGGATATTGAAGTCCGTCTTTGTAACCGATAACGTACACTTTCGCATTACCGCTGACGGTTACGGGATAATTCACTGAGGTGTCTTTGATTCCCGTATAAATCTTCATAAATCGTTGCTGATTTACTCTGATAATCGTTGAATCATAGACAGATCTGTTCTTGAAATAGATTCCCAAGTCATTGTTGTTCTGAGACAGTACTGTAATACTCGGAGACATGATGGTGGCCGGTAATTCAGCTATATCGACCGTCCATATACCCCTGCCATGAGTCGCAACGACGACCTGTTTATCGACTATTTTCATTTCCCAAATAGAAACTGCCGGGAGTCCAAAATCGGAATAGGCCCATGTTGCTCCGTTGTCGGTAGAAACGAAGATACCGATTTCCGTGCCGGCCCATATTTCACTTGGGTTGTGCGGCATCACAAGCAAACTGGTAACGGCAACATCTGGAAAACCGTTGTTGGAGGTCGAGTTGGCTCCAAATCCGGACAGATCCTCCCAGTTATTGCCAAGATCGGTCGTGCGGAGTATCTTCGGTTTTCCAGCAAAGGAAAAGAGTGCAAAGGCTGTGCTGTCTTCCAGCGGGTGTGTAGAAAGACCGGATAGGACACCCAAGGTTGCGACGTTGTATTTGGCGGTAGCGGTGAATGTTGCACCTCCATCACGGGAGACTTGAGGGGCGCCGCTGCTGCTCATCTGGTTGCCTGCCCAAACAATATTTGGATCGGACTCGGATACTGCGACCCATCCGTCACGACTGTAACCCCACTGGTTGGTAATTCCTGCCAGTGTCCAATTGGAGCCGAAGTTGGTTGATCGGTAAACTCCCCGACTCCCGATGGCGAATACGTAATTGGGTTCTTTCTTGGAGTTGGCTATCTGAGTAGTAAAGGGAGAGTTTCCTTCGACACCGGCATCCAACAATCCGGACGTAGACACTGCAAAGGTTCCACCGCCATTTGTCGAACGTCGAATTGAATTGGTATAGACACTTCCAAGGACCAAATTTGGGTCATAGTAATTCCAAACGGCGTCGAATCCGTCTCCGCCAATTACAAACGTGTACGAGGATTGACTGGTAGGGTTTCCAGGTGATATCCACGTCCCATTGTCTTGGGTGCCGCCGATATACACACCGGCACCCGGTTTTTTGTCAACGCCATAAAATTGCGTGGTGTTGTATCCACGAACGGTATTTTGGTTCTTGAGAAAAGAAACGCCGCTATTGGTGGAAAGGGCAAGGCCGCCGTCGTTACCATTGATCATCTTGAAATTGTCCGGGGCACTAACCGGTATGATAACAATATTGTGCTGATCGGGATGAACGCTTGCATCCCCACCCGGATAACTGCCATAGGCATCCGTCACTGCAGTAATGGTGCTGGGCTGTACGGCAATGGATCCCCAATTGATGGTCAACGTAGAGGCGGGAAGCGTTGAGCCATTCCAAGTCGCACCATCGGGAAGTTTGGGACCGATTTCATAGATCGTTTTGTATTTGATACCCACGCTGCCCATGATGTTAGGATCCGGGTTATTCGCATCATAGTCTACGGCATGGATGAACATGTATTCGCGGCAGGTTGTACCATCGGCGTTGGAGAGATTCAAATCGAACTCGCCGTCCCGATTCTCGTCGCGAAAACTTACCATCAGTTGCTTGTTATTGGTAATGTCCCAGACTTCAAAGGGTACATCTACATAGGATTTGAAGTGGAATTGGCTGGCAATCTGGCCGGCGCCCTGCTGTTCGGTTGTGTCAAGGTGGGCCTTCTGGGTCTTGCCGGGTCCGAAACGAAGTTGCACACTTACAAAATCATTGAGCGTGAGGTTGGTCGCGGTCGCGGTTCCGAGTCCTTCATTGGTTCCGATTTCGATGCCACCCCCCATGTACGTAAGGCCGAAATTGGTAAACGAGAGGAACGAAGCCGTGCCAACGGTATCAATGCCTTGAATTCCCGTTTCCACGAATTCTCCGCTATTGGATACCGTAATTTTGAAAATATCCACCCCGCCGACAAAAACAGTATTGGTGTCGTAGGGGTGGGCGGCGACAATATTGTCATACCATCCCTGACCGCCGAGATGATCAAAATGATCGGTTCCGCCGGGTGTCTTGACATCAATTTTCTTCCAAGTAGCGGCACCATCGCGTGATCTGTACAACGCATCGTCGTGCACGGAAGCGTAAATGGTACCGGTGTCAACCGGAGAAACAGCCAATTCGACACGGCCGCCGAGAATGCCATCTGACGATGCGGTCCATGTCACTCCGCCGTCCACTGATTTCAGAACAACGCCTTGTGAGGTTCCCGCGTACTGAGTATTGAAATTCAAGGGGTTGGCATCTATATCCTGAATTCTACTCGAGGAGGAGTAACTTGTTTCCCAAGAGGTTCCGCCATTGGTCGAGCGATATATGCCGTTGTTCGTTGCGGCGACAACATGATCCTCGTCGTTGGGGTCGACAATAATGCGATTTACATTAATAAAGTTGGTATTGGATTCTGTGGACGCAAGCGGCATCCACGTTTCACCATGGTCGGTAGATTTTAATATACCGCC
>JAGQUY010000039.1 GCA_020438245.1 Bacteroidota bacterium | reverse complement strand
GAGGGCGGCGGTAAACTTTATCGCGATAAAACGTCCGACATACAGGGATATGGTTTTAATTTCACGTTCGACAAACGTTTTAATCTCTTTAGCGGCGTCGGTGGCGGCTGGTATCTCGTCAACGCCAATTGGAAAGAATTTCAAAACACCGATTTGCTGGATGAACGCGTCAACCATATTCGCGTTTCGTTCAAAGGTACAAAATCGACTGTTTTTGTGAATGGCAAGGAACTGTATAGCTTCACCGACAACACGCATGGATTGGGATCACCTGGTTTTTGGGTTCAGGAGCCGTCTCAGATTATCAAATTTTATGATATAAAGATAACCCCGGAATAGTCTTTGTCAGGAAGACGCGGTTAGTTGTGGTTCCAATTCACCTTGCCCATCCAGGCACTTCAGTTACATTCAAGCCGAATGCTGCCGGCATAAGATAATAAACAGTAAAGATAGTCAACACGACGGCAATCAAATTCAGAACAAGTCCTGTCCTGGCCATTTGAGGTATGGTGACATGTCCGGTGCTGAAGACGATCGCATTGGGCGGTGTTGCAACCGGCATCATAAACGCACACGAGGCCGATATCGCTGCAGGAATCATGAGTGCAAATGGATGCATGTTCAATGCGACGGCGACTGGCGCCAGAATGGGCATGAGCATGGTCGCTGTTGCCGTGTTGGAAGTTACTTCGGTTACAAATGTGGTCACGAGGCAAACAAAAATTATCATGCCTAAGGGGGACAGGTGATAGGACACAAATGCCTGGCCGATCCACTGTGCCAGACCGCTTTTCATCAGCCCGCCGGCGAGCGCGAATCCTCCGCCAAAAAGGATCAGTATCCCCCACGGCAACTTGACGGCGGTTTTCCAATCGAGCGCAAATTCCATTTGTGTGAAATTCACAGGTATGATCATCAACACGACTGCAGCGGTCATTGCCACCGTGGAATCCTGAATCCATGAACCGTTGGAAAACCAGCGGGTCCATCCCGGTATGGTGATGACATCCATGGAAATATCCTGACGAAAAATCCAGGCTGCACAGGTCAGTGCAAAGATTGTCAAGGTCACCCGTTCGCCGCGTGTCATCGGACCCAAGGATCTCAACTGCTCAGCGACCACGTCTCTTGCCGGACCGGATGGAGTATTTTCGAACCGGCAGGCAACATGAATGAGATACAGCCAAACGAGTGGAATAAACGCGGCGACGAACGGAAGGCCGATCTGCATCCACTGGACAAAACCAATCTCCGGCGCTCCAGGGAAGAGTTTGCCGACCTGCCCGGCGAACACCAAATTTGGCGGCGTTCCGATAAGCGTTCCGATTCCACCGATGCTCGCCGCGTACGCGATGCCCAGCATGAGTGCCGTTCCGAATTTGGATGATACTTTTTGTTCCAGATGTTGGAGCAAGGCCATGGCAATCGGGAGCATCATCATGGCCGTCGCGGTGTTGGAGATCCACATGGAAATCAGGGCCGTAGCCACCATGAATCCAAGTATGATATGACGCGGTTGGCTGCCGAACAACCGGACAATGTGCAGAGCGATCCGCCGGTGCAGATTCCATTTTTCCATAGTGAGGGCGATGCAGAATCCGCCCATAAATAAAAAAATCGTTTGATCGGCGTAGGGAGCGGCCGCTTCCGATGCGGATGTAATTCCAAGCAAGGGTAATAAAGCCAGGGGAACAAGCGCGGTTGCAGAGATTGAAATTGCTTCCGTAATCCACCAAGTGACCATCAATGCGGTTACCGCGGCCATTCTTTGGGCGGTTGCATCCATACCGGGAAAGGATGGAAGAAGCAATACCAGAAAAAAAAGAACGACACCGGCAATAAGTCCAATACGTTGTCTCATACTTGTCAGAATAATTGGCTGGAAGAATAATGTAGGAGTTTACGTCGGCGTGCTCAATAGAAATCCGAGATCAAATGGATTTCTTTCTTTCGGTTGCGCAGAATTAATATGAGAATTTGGAACGAACCTCTCTTAAACGAACCAGATTATGCTTCAATCGTTGAATTTTTAGTGGTATACTCCTGCATTGGTTCCTGTCATTGAGTTGACCAAAGACACACGATGAAAAACTCAAAGGAGTAATTACCATGCGCAAACCACTCTTAAGCTTCCTGTTCCTTTTTGTATTCCAGTTGCATGCCCAGGACGAATCCGGCCTACTCACGCTGGACCGGATTTTCGCGTCAAGAGAATTTTACCCCCAGTCGTTCGGCCAGTCCCGGTGGCTCGACGACGGATCGTCGTACACCACGTTGGAAAAATCAGTTGCACCTCAAGGCGGACGGGACATCGTCCAATACGACAGCAGGACAGGAAAACGAAGCGTGCTGGTTTCTGCAGAAAAGTTGGTGCCGGCGGGAAATACGCAACCGCTTGAGATCGATGACTACCAGTGGTCGACAGATAAAACCCAGCTCCTGATTTTTACCAACACGAAAAGAGTGTGGCGATACAATACACGGGGAGACTACTGGGTTCTCGATCTCAAGTCCGGCAGTCTGAAACAGTTGGGAAAGGAACTTGCGGAATCCTCCCTGATGTTCGCCAAATTCTCACCCGACGGTAAAAAGGCAGCCTATGTAAGCAAACACGACTTGTACGTTGAAAATCTGTCCGACGGTATGCTAACCCGCTTGACTTCCGACGGTTCCGAGACCATGATCAATGGCACGTTTGACTGGGTCTATGAGGAAGAACTGGATTGCCGTGACGGATTTCGATGGAGTCCGGATAGCAAACGTATTGCCTATTGGAAATTGGATGCGTCGGGCATACGGAATTTTTACATGATCAACAACACCGATTCCGTGTATTCCAGACTGATTCCCGTGCAATATCCAAAAGTCGGTGAGTGGAACTCGGTAACCAGGGTAGGTGTCATCAGTGCAGAGGGCGGCGCCACGACATTTCTAAAACTGGAAGGCGATCCGCGTGACAACTATCCGGCGAGGATGGAATGGGCGGAGAGTTCCGACGAGTTGGCAATCCAATACCTGAACCGCGCACAGAACCAAAATCAGATCATACTCGCCAATGCGACGACAGGCGATATCAAAGTCATTGAGACCGAGAAAGATGAGGCGTACCTGGATGCAGTAGACGATTGGCAATGGCTGGACAATGGGAAGAAATTGCTGTGGATCAGCGAACGGGACGGATGGCGAAATGTCTACTCCGTTTCGCGGGACGGCAAGGAAGTCAAGCGGCTCACGCCGTTCAACTTTGATGTCATCTCTCTGCTCAGGGTGGATGTCAAAAACGGCTGGCTGTATTACATTGCGTCTCCCAAGGATCCCATTCGCCGATATCTATATCGATCCAAACTCAATGGTACCGGGAAAGAGGAGCGCCTGACCCCGATGGACCTCCAGGGATGGAATGACTACGACGTTTCACCGGACGGGAAGTGGGCCATTCATACGTATTCAACTACCGAAAAACCGCCCACCGTGTCTTTTGTGGAGTTACCCAAACATAAGAACCTTCGAACCCTGGTCGAGAATAGCGGACTGGAAAAAAAGTTTGCCGTGTTAAAGAAAAAACCGACTGAATTCTTCAAAGTAGATATTGGGGGCGGTCTGTTGATCGACGGCATGATGCTGAAACCGCCGGACTTCGATCCCGCCAAAAAATACCCGGTCATTTTCCATGTATATGGGGAGCCCGCGAGTCATTTGGTACGCGATTCATGGCGGGTTTCGAACAAAATGTGGCACCTGATGCTTGCCCAGCAGGGGTACATTGTGATTCTAATCGACAATCGGGGAACGCCGCTACCGCGCGGACGGGATTTCAGAAAGGCGATCTACAAGAAGATTGGCGTTATCAATTCAGGAGATCAGGCGGCGGCCAACCGGGTCATCCGAACCTGGTCCTTCGTGGATTCGACTCGCATCGGCGTTTGGGGTTGGTCCGGTGGAGGTGCGATGACGCTGAATTGCATGTTCCGTTATCCCGAACTGTATCAAACGGGCGTTGCGGTTGCCTCTGTAACCGATCAAAGAAACTACGATAATATTTATACAGAGCGCTACATGGGACTGCTGCGCGATGGAGATGAACACTATGTTGAAAGTTCACCCATTACCTATGCGAAGAACCTTCGGGGAAACCTGCTGATCATTCACGGTACAGGCGACGACAATGTTCATTATGCCAACCAGGATATGCTCATCAACGAACTGATTAAACAGAACAAGAAGTTTTCGATGATGGCGTATCCCAACAGGACGCACGGTATATACGAAGGCAAAGGAACCACCCTTCACCTATATGGTCTGATGACTGACTACTGGCTTAAGAACCTTCCGCCCGGCGGAAGATAATCCGGACAACAACTTTGATGCGAGAGCCGCCGGTCTTTTTGATTCGGCGGTTTTTTTATTCACATCGCAAATCGTCGAAAAAACAGTCGTAACCCCTCTCGAATCACCCAAAATCAGGGGAGTCCAATGGCTTGCGCTGATGCGGTAGAGGGTTTTTTGTCTCGTTTTTATCAAATTCGATTGAAAGTATGATGGCTGTGAGGTATTTTGGTCTGATCCAAATCAGGCAAAGACTCCGTTCAAAATGTTCATTTTTTCATGAATGCTGTAACCTTCCTGCTGGACGGTGAACTCAAGACCGTATCCATTTCGGACGCAGGAACTCGCCGACCGACGACTACCGTTTTGCAATATTTGCGCTCGCTGCCTGACCGGAAAGGTACGAAAGAAGGATGTGCTGAAGGGGATTGCGGAGCCTGTACTGTTGTAGTCGCTGAGCCGGATACAAACGGGGTACTCCGTTATAAGGCGGTCGACTCCTGCCTTGTTTTCTTGCCCATGATTCACGGCAAGCAATTGATTACTGTCGAAAGTCTCGCCGCCTCGGACTGTGGTTTACATCCGGTTCAGCAGGCCCTGGTCGATACGCATGGGTCTCAATGCGGTTATTG
>JAGQUY010000038.1 GCA_020438245.1 Bacteroidota bacterium | reverse complement strand
CTGTCATTCTGCGGTTCTATTCATCTCACCCGGATAATGATGAGTTTTGTGTTTATTGGACGAATTTTACAAGTGATCTCGGCAACGCGCTCGCTTATCATTTTGGGGTATATAATGATGACAGTGGATTCGGCCGCGGAAGATACGACGGTCGTTCCAGTTACGGTGTCACACGATTGCAAAGCATTGTGAACAACAACAGGCCGGGCGTTTACGGAGACGATCCCCATGCTCGCACCTTCAGCGACGGCAACAGTTATCTGGGAATCATGGCCCAGGAGACAGGTCACCGTTGGCTGGCCTTTCCGGAAATGATTGTCGGATTGGAAGATCCCACCCTGATGTTGGGTCGGACTAACGCCCATTGGAGCTATTTTTTCCATACTGAGAACAGCTCGGAGGGTGGCGGTAACTGGATACTGTCAACCGGCAATGAGAGCATTGGTACCTATACCAATAAAGCCAACAGTTACGTCAATGGGTACAATACCCTTGATGAATATCTGATGGGTCTCAGGGATTCCAATGAGGTCTATCCGGCGTTCATTATCAGCAGTACCGCTAATAACGTGCAGGATGCCAGCGGGTACCGCGGAGGCAAGGGCGACAACGCTTCGCCCGGGCAGACCGCAACCGGCAGAAAAATCAAGGTCAACATAGAAAATATCGTCGCACGGGAAGGACTGCGGTATCCAAGTCGCGCCAATTCCCAAAAGGTTTTCAGACAGGCCTACATTTATGTTGTCGAGCAGGGCAAAACCGTTTCGAGTCCGGATGTGGTGGCGGGCGTTGCCAAGTGGCAGCTCTTCGCCGACGAATGGCAGAATTACTACAGTTTCTGGACCGAGGGCAGAGGTATCCAAAACGTTGATCTCAATAACGAATATGAATGGGGAACGGTCGAAGGCACCGTTTCCTACAATAGCCAACCGGTCAACGAGATTACGGTTGAGCTGGTCGAGAAGGGATGGGTACAAAAGGTTCCCAAGGGTGGCTACTATGCGTTCCGTATTCTTGAGACCAATCTTGGACAGGGGGACTCAACCTATACCATAGTCGTCCATAGTCCCGGTTTTGAGTCCGATACGTCCCAGGTGACTATTTCATTTGACGATAACCTCGGGTCCGAAACGCCTACAGTTCACAACCGGTCTCTCGTTCTGGACAATGATTTTGTGCGTGCAGGATTTGCACAGAACCCGGTATTTGGCAAAGAGTTGGACATCTATGCAATCGGCCGAACACCGTTGGCCAACGGAACGGTATCCGGTTCAGTGACTTCGAGCAGCGGTTCCGAGCCCCTCACGTTTTCGGTCACCGGCAATCCAACTGTGTATGTGGATAACACGTACACACTGCCGGGACCAACCACGCTGACAATTCGGGTGCAGGCGCAGGGTGAAGGTTCAGCTGTCGTATCGCGAGATACGCTGATCGTTTCGGTCGCAACGGTTACCAAGCATGGTGCCGGCCTGACGAGTGTGGATGGCGACTTTAAGGCGATCATTGCGGAGGGTGCTCTCAGTTCAGAAGTCATGGCGACGATTGTGCAGGGATTAAACATGAATATCGAAGCTCCTTCTCTGAGCGTTGCCCACAGCAAGGCATACACAGTCGGCCCGGCGTTGGACCTCGATAAACCGATGCTCGTTAGTATTCCCGTTTCAGGCGTTCTCCCGTCGGATGCCGCTATCGCCATTCTCAAAGATGGTGAATGGTTCCGTCTTCCAACCAGAGTGGATGCGGTGACCGGTGCGTTGAAGGCTGAATCCATGGAAGCAGGAAGTTTCCAGATTCGCTCCCGTGTGGAAAAGTCAGCAGGGCAATCTGCTGCCGTTCCCTTGGAGTTTGCGCTGGAGCAAAATTATCCGAACCCGTTCAATCCATCAA
>JAGQUY010000037.1 GCA_020438245.1 Bacteroidota bacterium | reverse complement strand
GCCTGTGGCAGCGTGATTCACATCGAGTCTCCATCAGCCGAGGCCGGTCATTTCAATCGCTCTTCTCAAGGCCGATATGGTGATATCTTTTTTTTGGACGGAAAAAAATCCGTCAACGCGTATAACATCACTCTGATTGCCGATTCAATTCTGTGGATCGACAAGAGCATCATCGAACGGGTGCCAATCTCCAAAATTGATCACGTGTCTTTCAGAACCCACGGACCGGGACCGGTGATAGCCGGTGCGGTGGGAGGGTTCTTCCTGGCTTGGTTTGCCGGCTCGGCGTTGATCAACGATAAACTTTCGTGCGACAGCGACGGGCAGGATTGCGAAACTACGTGGGAGAAACCCGTCCGCCTGATGTATGCCGCGTTTGCAGGTTTGGTAGGCGGAGGGATTGCCGGTGCGGTCGTCGGATCCCGGACATCGTACTATTTTAATACCGAATCCTACAAGAAAATCCGTGCCAAGTAGCTCCTGATCCATTCCCCACCAAGTTGAATAATTCGATTTTTCGCCCTATTCTTTTCTGATCATACTGCAACCCGGGTCTCCATGCACCAATTCGTTCTCTTGGCCGTCAGCTTCCTTGCAGGCATTTTACTTCAAAGGCTGCGGCGCATGCCGGAAAACACACCGGCCGCGCTCAACGCGTTCATCATCAATATCTCCCTGCCGGCCATCACGTTCCTTTATCTGCACGATATGACCATTGATCCCGCTCTCTTAGCGCCTGCGACAATGCCATGGCTGTTTTTTGGCACGGCCTACTTGATTCTGAGGATCTTGGGCAAAAAGCTCATGTGGACTCAAGCAACGATTGGCTGCCTCCTGCTCACTGCAGGTTTCGGGAACACCTCCTTCGTTGGTCTGCCAATGATTGAAGCCTACTACGGAAAACAGGCTCTGGGCATCGGACTGGTTGCCGATCAGGCCGGGTCATTCATGGTGCTCTCTACCTTGGGATTGGTGACGGCAGCTAGATTCAGCTCGTCGGAACTTTCTCTCAGAACAATCGGCCGGCGTGTCCTTTTTTTCCCGCCGTTCCTGGCGGCAGTAATCGCCCTGTTGTTGCGGCCGCTGGATTACCCCGACGCGCTCCGGTCGGTTTTGTCGCGGCTTGGAGAAACCCTGACACCCATCGCGTTGATATCCGTCGGTATGCAACTGCGGTTGTCCTCTTTGAATGATAGTCTGCGCGAACTGAGTATCGGTTTGCTCATGAAACTCATCGTCTTGCCGGCATTGATGCTCGTTTTTTATGCCTATGTCTTCCGGGCCGAAGGATTGACGCTGCAAGTAACTCTCTTCGAAGCGGCAATGCCCCCGATGATAACCGGCAGCATAATAGCCATGGAGCACAAACTGAACCAGAAACTGGCGGCACTGATGGTAGGAATTGGAATTCCCCTTTCGTTCTTAACTCTGGCAGGATGGTGGTGGTTGCTCCGCGCGTTCGATGTCTGAAAAGTACCAGCTTTACCTTGACAAAATGCATCGTTTTCAGGAACTTTTTGGTAATTCTTACGAATTAACCATTCGTCCCTCCTTAGATCAGGATTCATTATGAGCAAAAATCACAACGACTCATCGGATAAACCATCCAATCCTTCAAGAAGAAGTTTCATGAAAGGATTTGGAGTTACGTCGCTGGGCGCCGTAGCGGCGGGACAAGGTTTGATCGGAAGTCTTGAGGCTTGTGCGCCTGCCACCGGCTCGAAAACCCTTGGCCCCGGGATCGTGCCGGTCACCTTGCGGGTAAATGGAAAAAACGTTCGGGTGAATATCGAACCTAGTGCGACGCTCGCTGAAGTACTGCATGAGCAAATCGGACTTACCGGAACCAAAACCGGATGTGACCGCGGAGCCTGTGGTGCCTGCACGGTACTGCTGGATGGCAAGGCAGTTTGTTCTTGCATGACTCTGGCCGTCGATACTGTTGATCAGAAAATAGAAACCATTGAAGGCGTCGGCGATGACAAGCGTCTGCATCCGATCCAGCAGGCATTCATTGAATCGGACGCCATGCAGTGCGGGTTTTGCACGCCGGGCATGGTGCTAAGTTGCAAGGCACTCCTTGACGCCAATCCAAACCCGTCGGACTCAGACATCCGGAAAGCCGTCAGCGGAAACCTCTGCCGATGCGGAACCTATCCCAAAATTTTCCAGGCTATGAAGCAAGTAGCCCAATTGAAATAAGGATGAGTATGATAACCCGAATTCTCCCGATTCTCACACTGGCATTTTTGTGGACCGCTTGCGCAGCCAATTTGGACCCCGTTCAACGGGCCAAGGAAACCAACTTCCACTTCAATATCCACGATGTAGACCCTCAGCAGATCTACCAGGTATACTTTCGGGATCCTGACGGCAAGATTGTTCAGCGCGACTGTTTTATTCGAAAGTCCTCTGCTCCCGGGCATGTTACACTTCTCTCCCAGCATGATGGTACGTACACAAATACCGACATGGCCCCGGAAAACATCGTTTATGTAACCTCCGAAGTTGCAGAACGAATACCGACCGAACAAAGAACAAAAATTACGTTAATCGTCGTTGGAGGCCTGCTCCTTGCAGGTGTGATCAGTGCATCGATTCTGGTTGCCAACAAATGACTCGCCTGGGGTTCGACAAACTGTTGCTGGTCGCGCTTTTCGTTTCCTCCTGCGCAACAGGCAGAACGGTTTACAAAAAACCCGGGATCAACCTGTCTGTTGTGAAGCAGGACGTCATTGAGAAAAAGAAGGGTATTATCATCAGGTACTTTGTCAGACCCGGTGTAATGTTTGAACAAACAGGCTATCTCCATCTGTCGGAAAAAGAAAACTGTGTGGTTTTTCAATATTATGACAACGACGAGAAGAAATTTGTTGAGTTAGAGTTGCCAATACAGAATATAAGCGAAATATCGTACGAAAATCACATGGACTATGAAACCAAAACGCGTTTGATCGGTGTCACAACGTTACTCGTTGCCGGTCTCGTCGTGTTGGGCATATCCATATGATGAGGAGCCGTTTATGAGCAAATCCGTAAATGTTTTCGTCGGCGTCAACAATAACTTGAAGGAAATCCCGCTGGAAATCCCCGACGGTACACCCAAGCCTTGGGACGGCAAGGATGAGCTGTCCATTATTGGCGGACACACCGCCAGAATAGACGGTGAACAAAAAACGACCGGGAAAGCGAAGTATACTTTTGATATCCAACGGCCCGGAATGCTCCATGCGGTTTTTTTGCGTTCCCATTTTCCTTCCGGCATAATAAAGAGTATCGATACCAGCAAAGCGGAAAAGGCTCCTGGTGTTAAAGCCGTACTACTGATTCAAAAAGAACTCCCTCTTTCTATTCGATTTGCGGGTCAGGAGATCTGTGCCATAGCAGCAGGATCTTTGCAACAAGCACAGCACGCTGCCGAATTGATCAAGATCGACTTCGAAGCTCGTCCTTTTGTCCTACAGACGGACAAGGCCAAAGCAGCGAACGCTCATGTCGTTTTTGAATCGGCGGTAAAAGAGCGTCGGACCGAAGGAGACGCTCCCGGCGGATCCGGTGCGATTGCGCAGCAAGGAAATGTGCGTGGTCCGAAAACGAGCGGAACGAAAGCCGCGGCGGATTCAATATTCAACAGTGGAGTAACCACGATCGAAGGAACTTTCCAAACCCAGGTGCAAACACATAGCGCGATGGAAACCCATGGAGTCGTTGCCGAATGGACAGGTGACCAACTGACCGTATGGGCATCTACTCAGGGGACCTTCTCCGTGCAGAACGAACTTGCTCAGGTTTTCGAAATTCCAAAAACCAGCGTTCGTGTGTTGACCGAGCACATGGGCGGAGGTTTTGGCGCCAAATTCGGCGCGGGTATCTACGGTGTAATGGCCGCGCGTCTTGCAAAAACTTGTGGCGCACCCGTTAAGCTGATGCTTGATCGCAAATCGGAACACCTGGCCGTTGGAAATCGCCCCGACTCCATCCAAAAACTCAAGCTGGGCGCCGACAAGAAAGGCACTATCAGAGCCATCAGTTTGGTCTCTCACGGAACTGCAGGTGTCGGAACGGGCGCAGGAACATCCGGTCCCGTTAAGAATATTTATTCTGGGGCCGATGCGATTTATTCGGAAGAATACGACGTCTTTATCAATGCCGGACCCGGCGCGGCGTTTCGGGCGCCCGGCCACCCCCAGGGCACATTCGCGCTCGAACAAATCGTTGATGAAATGGCGTACCAATTGCGCATTGATCCCCTTGAATTTCGCCGGATGAACACCCGCCACGATGAAGTCCGCCAGGCACAGTATGATATTGGTCTTCAGCGATCGGGCTGGAATCAACGACCACCCGTCGCAAACGACCGGGGGCCGATCAAACGGGGACTTGGCATGGCCAATTCAGTTTGGTATTACATCACCGGGTTCGGTTTCCAAGCCAATCTCACCGTTACCAGCGA